>JALNZH010000049.1 GCA_023229405.1 Bacteroidota bacterium | reverse complement strand
AGATCCAGGCATTGAACGGCGAGAGCGAAGGACCACTATGCCGTGAAAAAAATCGGACATCCTTGATCAAGTCTTTTCGTCCAACGATAATTCCTCCGATCGTTCGTCCTTGTCCATCCAGAAATTTTGTGCCGGAGTGGATGACGATATCCGCACCGAATGAAATCGGCTGCTGCAGGTACGGAGTGCAAAAACAATTGTCCACATTCAACAGAATATTGTGCTTCTGTGCCAATCCTCCCAGCCATGCAAGATCGATCAGATCGAGCGCAGGATTGGAGGGGGTTTCAACAAAAATCATTTTTGTGTTTTTCTGGATCAATGCTTCCCATGTTTCCGGTTTGTCGATATCGGCGTAGGTGTGTGTGATTCCCCATTTCGGCAGAATCATTGTTAGGATTTGATGCGTCGATCCAAACACGGAGCGGGAGACAAGCAGGTGATCGCCGGACTGCAACAACGCTGCCAGACTGGTAAAAACGGCGGACATGCCGGATGCCGTAGCAATGCCGTCTTCGGCCCCTTCCAGCAGGCACATTTTTTCTATGAATTCTGTATTGTTGGGATTGGAAAAACGGGTGTAGATGTTTCCCGGAATTTCGTCAGCAAACAATGCCCGAGCCTGCTCCGCATTGTCAAATACGAAACTGGAAGTCATATAAAGTGGAACGGAATGTTCACGCATAGGACTACGCGGCACCTGGGTGCGGATGGCGTTGGTTTCGAATTTCTTTGATGTTGCCATAAGGATATTCCTCCACGAATCATTGTAACTCATTTTTGTGTCACTATTCGTGTCCACTCGTGTAATTAGCACTTAACAATTCTTCAATAAATATACTAATTTTGGGAATTTGTTTTCGATAAAATCTTTGTTACTTTCTCTCCATACAAAAAAACTTATGAATCATTCCAACAAATATTTTATCGCTGTCGCCGGAAATATCGGCGCGGGAAAATCGTCGCTTACCAGAATGCTTGGCGAGCGGTTTAACTGGAAACCATATTTTGAATCTGTGGAAGATAATCCGTACCTGTCCGATTTCTACGGAGATATGAACCGGTGGTCGTTCCATTTGCAAATGTACTTCTTGGCGAACCGGTTTAAAAGTCATAAGGAGATCGTAGAATCGCACAAGTCGGTCATTCAGGACCGGTCGATCTACGAGGATGCGGAAATCTTTGCGAAAAATCTGCACATGATCGGCAAGATGGATAAGCGCGATTACGACAATTATGCCTCTCTGTTCCATGTAATGATGGAATATCTGAAACCGCCCGATCTGCTGATCTATCTCCGTTCCACTGTTGATACGCTTGTTTCGCAGATTAAATTGCGGGGAAGGGAATACGAACAGGGAATTCCTCGGGAATATCTGGAACAATTAAACAGTCATTACGAAGAATGGATCGGTTTTTATAAATCAGGACCGCTGCTGATCATTGAAAGTGATCCGCTCGATTTCGTCCACCGTCCTGCCGATTTTGAGTATGTCGTCAGCGAAGTAAAAAATGCTTTGCCGCAACTGCAATTGTTTGAACCGTAGTACATCAGCAATCGGACTGCATAAAGTAATCCGACGGTTCTTATTTAAAAAGACAAATCCCAAACATTCGGTTTGGGATTTGTCTTTTAGACACTACGCAAATTTAAGAATGCCGCAATACGATCGGCAACTATTTTTTCAGTTTCAACATTCCTTCATAAGCCATTTTATCCAACAACAATGAAGCGGCGGTCTGTGCCTGAACATCGTACGTAAGTGCAATACGGGCTCGTCCTTTTTCTCCATTGTAGCGGGAGTTCAGTTCTTCGGACAGTTCGTACTTGATTTCATCGTTGTAACGGAAGAAGGCATTTTTCTTCTCACTATGAATCTGCGTAATGAGTGTTTCAATACCGGACACAGAAGTGGAACTGTATTTTTCTTTCTTCATCTGATCTCTCAGATCAGTGAGTTTCTTTTCCGCCGGCTCCACAAACTCAAACTTTTGATCATTCAAGTACTGTTCAAACTCTTTCATCACATCCGCTGTCACTGTTACGTCACCTCCATAGTCCGGATGTTTTGAGACAAATGTCGTCGCGAATTTAAAGAACATTGCTTTACGCATCAACTCAACATAATAATCACTTCGGCGCACATCCTCTACCGTTGAATCCGGTGAAAGACCGCCGAGTTCTTTTACGATGCGGCCACGCAAGGTGCGAAATTCCCTTTTTAAGCTGTCCGGCGTAATGGCAAAAACACCGTCCTTATTCTTGTGAAGATAATCAATCTCCTGAATACTTCGTCCGCTCGGTATATAATATCGTGCAGTGGTAATCTTCATGGAGGCGCTGTAATTAAGCGGTATCACCGTCTGTACAAGTCCTTTGCCGAACGACCGTGTACCAACGATAATGCCGCGATCGAGATCCTGCACCGCACCGGCCACAATCTCGCTGGCACTAGCGCTATTCTTGTTCATCACAATTGCTAGCGGCAGATCGGCTGCGATCGGTTCTTCTTCTACTTTGTACGTCCGCTCTTCCACTCCTTTGCGTCCACGTGTAGTCACGATCGTGCTCCCTTTCGGAGCGAATTTACTGACGATCTCCACTGCCGCTTCCAACAATCCACCCGGATTGTCACGCAAATCGAGCACGATGCCTTTCAAATCTCCTTTTGCTTTCAGTTCTTTAATCGCCTGACGGACTTCTTCGCCGGCACGACGGGAGAATCGATCTAAACGAATATATCCGACATTGTTGGTGATAAACCCGGAATATGATACATTGTTCACCTGAATCTCTTCACGCACCAGAGTGAACTCAATCGGTTTTTTTTCTCCTTCACGTTCAATAATCATCCGTACGGTTGTGCCCGGTTCCCCCCGCACTTTAAACCGCACGCTATCCGGGTTCATCGTTGTGATTGCTACTCCGTCAACCTCAATAATTTTATCCCCGGCTTTTACTCCTTGTTTAAATGCGGAATATCCTTCAGTCGGCGCAAGTACCGTGATTACTCCATCACGTACTCCAATTGAAATGCCGACACCGCCGTATTGTCCGTGCGTAAGCAGATCGATATCATCTTCTTCCCTGCCTGCCATAAAGACGGTATATGGATCGAGCGTTTCGAGCATGCCTTCGATACCGGACCGCATAAATTTTTCCGGATCAACCTCGTCGACGTAATTGTTAACAATTTCCTTATATACCCGGCCGAAGATATCGATGTTCTGATTGATTTTCAGATATACATTGTCGTACGCGTTAAATCCGAGCGCGGCAAAACTAACCAGCACAATGGAAATAATAACCGTTTGTTTTTTCATATCCTCATCCTGAAATAAAATATCTTTTTGTTAGACGAAATATAGAAAAGAATGTTCACTGTTGCTGTGCGTTACGTTCATCGTACCGGAAAACGGCATAAATTTTGAGCAATTGTTAAGAATTGTCTGCAATCTACCGGATATGAGCTCTTGCAAGTGGTGCGGACTTTTACCAACTTCAGAAAGAATAACGGAAACAACTTCCTGCAATACCTTGTTATAGAATTCAACGAATAATTACTCACTCACGTTACGCATAACAAGAAAAACGGTCATGGTGAGCAAGGCGCAGGCTAAGATAGTTAAGTCATCCTTCGACGCATCCTTTCCCGCAGGGATTCCTTCGGAACAAACAGCAAAGGATTTGCTCAGGATGACCGCTGTTTCTGCGCCGCGTCGAGCCATGTTTACCTTTTTGCGTAACATCAGTTACTCATTAAAAAGGATGCCCCTATGAAACTCGAACAAAAAGTCCAAAAAGCGATGAACGAGCAGATCAACAAAGAGCTCTTTTCATCTTATCTCTATCTTTCCATGTCCGCCTGGTGCGAATCGGAAGGATATCCCGGCTGTGCGAAATGGTTGGGTGTACAAAGCACGGAAGAAAACGAACACGCCATAAAAATTTTACATTTTATTCATGAGCGGGGCAGCCGCGTGGAACTGGAAGCGATCGAAAAACCGAAAGCAGAGTTCAAAAACCTCGCGTCGCTCTTCAATCAAGTGTTGGAACACGAACAGAAAGTGAGCGCTTCCATTACCTCACTCTACGAAACTGCGATGAAGGGGAATGATTACCCCTCGCAGATTATGCTTCAATGGTTCATTACCGAACAGGTGGAAGAAGAAAAAAATGCAAACGAGATTGTCGACCTGTTAAAGAAGGTCGGAGATTCTCCTGTCAGTCTGATGATGTTCGACCGGCAGCTAGGGGCACGGACGGGGAAGTAACCTCCGTTACCTGTTTATCATTCTCTCTCTTTCTCCACAACTACTCGCTTAACTGGAGAGGTGGGTGTGGAGAATATTCCAACTAATTATTCACTTTGCTCTTCATTTCTTTTCATGCATATTCGCATCACCTCACCAACATAAGGAGCAGGTATGAATAAATATATCGTTGAATTTATCGGCACATTTTTTCTGGTGCTTGTTGTCGGACTCACCGTCATCGAACCGGGTGCGGGAATGTTTGCACCGCTGGCAATCGGTTCCACATTAATGATTATGGTGTATGCCGGAGGAGCGATATCGGGAGGACATTACAATCCCGCTGTAACACTCGGCGTGTGGTTGCGGGGAAAATGCGAAACCAAAGAGGTGTTGCCATACATGGTGATGCAAGTGCTTGGCGCCGCACTTGCCACGCTGGTGATCGGCTTTCAGAAAGGAAATCCGGTACTCACCCCGATGGCACCTGATATGACAAAAGCGCTGTTGAATGAATTTCTTTTTACGTTTGCTCTTGTGTATGTCGTGTTGAATACTGCAACATCGAAAAAAACAGCAGGCAATTCCTACTTCGGTTTGGCAATTGGATTTACCGTAGTGATCGGCGCGTTTGCAGGAGGTTCAATTTCTGGCGGTGCGTATAATCCCGCGGTCGCAACTGGCATTACGATGATGGGGCTTTCCACATGGAATAATATTTGGATTTATCTCGTCGGAAATTTTGCTGGCGGAGCTACCGCAGCAATTATATACAAGTTTGTCAATCCAGACGAAGTGTAAATTCACCATAAACAGGAGCGGGTACTGTTTTTTCGCTCCTGTCATTTTTTCCTTTATTCGCCTGCCTCCTATATCAAATTCTTAAAAAAGTCTAATATTCAATTACTGCCTGTTTTGTCCTATTTTCGCGAGTGTGTTACCCATGTTCAAGCGTACTAGAAATTAAAAAGTTGACTAATCCCATTGTCTGTGGTATTTTTCACCGTCAAAAAAATTAAGGGGGGTATTAAGCAATGAAAAACGTATTTACACTGTTGTTATTCATTATTGTCATGGTATTCGCTGGGTGCGATAGCCCAATGGAACCAATTAGCGAAAAGAACGAAAAGACGGGGACCATTTCGTCCACTTCGTTATCTAAAGGGAGCGATGGGAAGAAACGAAATAACGACCGACATGATGATGATAATGACTGCGATGATGATCACGATGGCGATGACGATCACGACGGCGATGACGATCACGACGACGATGACCATAACGGAGATGGAGATCATGATGGTGACGACGACAACAATAACGGCGGCGGATCAACATGTGATGCTGACGGAATTGTAACGTTGTGGGCGGGGAAAAGCACCAGCGTCGGAACGGTCACCATTTCTGAGGATGCGAATTATCTCTATGTAATGTACGCAACAACAGGATTATGGAAAATTAAAGAAACACATTTGGATATCTCCACTTCACAGTACACACAACGTGGCGCTCCTGGACAATATAATTTTCAGTCATCGAACAGCAACGGTGTAACCTCCTACATCTATACTATTCCAAAAACCTGGACTGCCGGAACAAAATTATACTTTCTCACTCATGCCGTGGTCGGTAAATATTCAGGTACTACGTGCGGATCCACACAAACAGCATATGGCGGAACAGTTGTTATTCCTCACAGCGGATCGTGGTATGCCACGTTCTGCCATTCGTTAGACAATACTCCGCCGCCGCCGCCGACATACCTGATCCACGGTGTAACGTTTGTTGATGCAAACTCCAACGGAGCACAGGATCCGAGTGAAACGGGATTGGCCAACGTTACCGTATCACTGAGCAACGGCGCAATGGCAACATCGGATGCAAACGGTGCGTATTCTTTCGGCGGACTTCTTGCCGGATCGTACACCGTAACAGTCAGCGGTGTTACCGGTTATACGCAGACAACATCGTCGTCAGCTACGGTTACTATTTTGTCGTCCGACGGTTCTGTAAACTTCGGCTATGCCGCGATTCCCCCGCCGCCGCCAACATATACCATTTCAGGGAATGTATTTCTAGATATCAATGGCAACGGTTTACTTGATGTTGGTGAAATCGGTATTCCCGGAATTACAGTAACATTAAATGCCACAACATCCGTCCTTACAGACATGAACGGAAATTATTCGTTCACAGGATTATCACCAGCAACATACTCCCTTATCGCTGTGGTGACGGGTGTATACAATCCAACCAATTCTAATGTCGCAACTATTGGAATTGTGGATGCGAACGGTTCGGCAAACTTCGGATTTACCGATGCCATCGTCCCGCTAAAACCGTCAATGCTAAAAATCCGGAATTAGCAAGATTTCATAAAATATAGTTACTTAAAAGGCTGTGCAAAATTCGCACGGCCTTTTTTATTTTTGAGCTGGTGTGTTCATCTATCGAACAAACAACGCCCAAACGCTTCAAAAAAACCTCTCCTCCTTTTCCGGATAACTCTCCTGTTATGACAAGGCTATTTTCTTGCATCTAAAGTTATCCCTCTGCATTCTTCGAAAAACATCCGCTCCCAGTTATGATTCGCAAAATATTTAATTTCGTTGCTCTCTTTAACACCGTTGTCGTATCCGCACAAATATCCGTTTTCCCTTACGCGGAACGGTTCGACACCTCCGTTGCACCAAAACTTCCCGCTGGTTGGAGCACAAGTACCGTCAAAAATCCCACTGGAGATTTTGTCACTTCAAGTTCATCACCCCGGTCTGGTTCGCTACCAAATTGTTTAAGCACAACGGATGCTCGGACGAATCAATTTGTGATTTCTCCTTCTTTCTCTTTTGAAGGTACGGTTGTCGATTCACTTGAATTTTACGAACGGAGAACCGGAACATTTACGGCAGGTCTTTTGTTGGAAGCATCACTCAACGGTGATTCGCTTTTTTCCATTAAGCTTTCAGATACTCTCACCTTATCGCCGTCGAACAATGGTATTTATCAACGGAGGGTAATCTCTTTGCCCGACACTCTGAGCGGGCAAGAAAATGTACGGCTGCGCTGGCGGGTTTCCGGTCGCCCCGGAAGCGGTGGAACTGCCGTGTTGCGTCTGGAAGACATAACGATCACTGTAAAAAAGCAAACGGACCTCGCCATAACGTCAATTACTATTTTGCCGCAATTTCCCCGGAGCGGAGAGGATGTTACTGTTTCCCTCGACATGACAAATCGCGCACTCTTAGGAAATCTTTCGGGAACAATCGAACTTTATGATTCGTTAACACTTGTCGCTTCTAAAAACTTTTCTCATTTCTTTTCTCCAAACGAATTTTTATCGGCCGTATTGGTCTACACACATGTTACGGCGGGAAGGCATCCACTGACACTGCTCCTGAGAGTTGACGGCGACGAAGATACCACAAACAACATTCGTCCATTTCATTTCAATGTCGGCGTCCGGCAACGGTCCGTGTTAATCAACGAAGTGATGTACTCCCCGCTCAGCGGAATGCCGGAATGGGTTGAGCTGGTAAATAACAGCATGGATACGGTCTTACTCACGGGATGGAAAATTTCGGATGCAGGTGCAACAAAAGCACTTATCGGCGGGACAAGGACATTCCTGCCGTACACCTATGCCGTTATCACAACAGATTCAAACGCGTTCAAATCGTTCTATGAAAATGCAGCGCTGTTGTATGAAGCGGCCTTTTCGGCGCTGAACAATGGTGGTGATGCTGTCATACTATATGATCAATTCGGCTTTGTTGTTGATAGTGTGACGTTTCGTTCTTCGTGGGGCGGCGGTGTTGGAAATTCGCTGGAGCGAATCGATACATCTTTCACATTATTCGGATCAACGTCGTGGTCTTCATCCCGACACACCGATGGAGCAACACCCGGAGTGATCAATTCCGTTACCAAAAAACAATTTGATGCTGCTGTATCACACATTTCCATTACACCGCAATTTCCCGACACAAGATCTGTTATCGCTATTTCTTCTACGATTATTAACACCGGCAGGCAGATACTTCCCTCCCTGCGAATCATCATATCCATTGATGTCAACGACGACTCCGTTTTTACCCCCGATGAAGTGCGGAATGAACAAACTGTAACACAATTACCGCCAGGCGATTCAACGACGGTGCTATTTTTCCCAGAACAATTAACGCAGGGAACACATCATTTTTCCGTTGCCGTTGCATCAGCCCAAGAAGAGGATTCCACGAATAATCTACTTCGCGTATCATTATATATCGGAGTACCTCCTTCAAGCATCGTAATCTCCGAAATCATGTATGCTCCTGTCGAAGAAATACCGGAATGGATTGAAGTATTTAATACAGAAGCAAATACTATTGATATCAGTGGGTGGACGATTTCCGATAATGGTTCGACAAAAGCACCGCTTGTAAATTCCTCCGCCTTTATTGCCGCACGATCGTACGGTATTATCACTGTCGATTCGATTCAATTTACTTCCCGGTATTCAGGCACAGTGCCGGTTTTTCAGTCGGCATTTTCTTCACTCAACAATACGACACCGGATGCTGTGGTCTTTCGTGATAGCAGAGGCATTGTTATGGATAGTGTGCGCTATCAACCGCACTGGGGCGGTGGTAATGGATTTTCGTTGCAGCGGTACGATCTTTTCGCATTATCGAATGATTCAGCAAATTGGCATTCGGTTGCGTCGACGGCCGGGGGCGAAAATGAAATTTCCAGAAAGGATGTTGATGTAGAAATTAGAAGAATAGAATCTCTGAATCACTCAAATGGAATACGAATAACAATAGCATTATTCAATAGCGGACGTATTACACTGAACGGTGTAATTGTGCGACTGTTT
The DNA here is from genome assembly GCA_023229405.1 of Bacteroidota bacterium. GTDB lineage: Bacteria > Bacteroidota > Ignavibacteria > UBA10030 > UBA8401 > UBA8401. Next base: position 7,407 of record JALNZH010000049.1, on the reverse strand, counting down.
TACGATAAAAATTTGGACAGTATTCCACACCAGGATGAACTGCTTACATCATTACCGGTACCAAGCGTGCTTCCGCTTGATTCTGTTTCTGTATCGTATGATTGGACAATGGCACTGCATGGCAGAGAACATATTCTCGTGCTCACCGAACATCCGGAAGACCAGCAAATAAAAAATAATTTCGCAATCACATCCGTCAATAAAAGCTTCCAATGGCAGACAGTCGTGATCAACGAAATAATGTATGAACCGCTGAGCGGTCACTCCGAATTTGTTGAGTTGCTTAACAGAAGCGCCGATACCATTGACATTGCCGATTGGACATTGATGGACCAACCCGGTACTGCGGGGAACAGAGTGGTGATTCCACTTTCCCTTGGTTCGAAGGCAGTACCTCCCGGCGGATATCTCCTGATCGCGTCCGATTCATCGATCTTCACACAAGTTTCATCATTAATAGGTACATCTATTATCGTCCATCCATCGCTCAGTCTAAACAATAATGGTGAAGACCTTGTTCTTACCGACCTGACCGGTACACCGATCGACAGTTTGCGATATTCACCGTTGTGGCATATGAAGCATTTGGGCGCCGGAAATCGTTCGCTGGAACGGATCGATCCACACGTGAAATCGAACGATCAACGAAATTGGAGTTCCTCGGTTGCAAAAAACGGAGCGACGCCGCTGCAGCAGAACAGTATCTTTCTCAGATCCGTCGCTTTATCGGCGGCCATATCGCTTCATCCGAATCCATTTTCCCCCGATCAAGACGGTTTTGAAGATTTTCTCTCCATCAACTACTCACTTCCCGCCGGTAGCTCTACAATCCGCGTGAGGATTTTTGACGTTGCCGGACGACTTCTCCGACGGCTCGTTCAGAACGAACCATCCGCATCTTCCGGGTCAGTGATTTGGAACGGACTGGATGACGATGGCAACCGTGTTCGCATCGGCATGTATATCATCTTCCTTGAAGCGTTGGATCATTTCGGCGGTACTGCCAAAACCATGAAAGATGTCGCCGTTGTAGCCAGAAAACTGCACTAACACCCTCGTTTATCACATAATTCGGCAAGATTAGATTTCTCTCATTAGTGTTTTCTAAATGGATATCCACGTACTGTTTTGCAAGATTACATCACCATAATGTACTGCACTGCGTTCCGGAGCTGTTGAACAATCTGGCAGTATCTGTTCTTCAAACATACGGTTTTTTTCCAATGAACAGGATGTAATGACGGTCGGAGTCTGTCGCGTCAGGGGAGGTGAAGAATTCGGTCCGTAATTCAGATCGCTCCTGTTCACCCATATTCATCAGTTTCAATTCCGTATTGAAGTTCGGGTACCTGTCGGTGATCACTGGCTCCGGAAACGCTTACGAACCACCTGCTGCCTCATCTCATCCATGAGGCAGCATTTTTTTTCCCTTCTATCACCGTATTCTTGCACTTCTCCTCTTTTATGTTATCTATAGAGTATGGTCATAAAAGAATTTTTTACCCAGGAATATGATAATATCTTCCGTTTCCACCGGAGCGGTGCGGGAGGATTGGATGTCGCCTCCGAACTGACTCAACTGGTCGATGCAACGTTATCAAAACTATGGAATGAGCTTCCGGAACCGTCACGCGAAGCATTTGCTGTTGTTGCTCTCGGCGGATACGGCCGCTGCGAGATGGCTCCGCATAGCGACGTGGATGTGATGGTATTATTCGAAAATGAACAGGCAAAGGTTGCCAACGCGGAAACCGCACAAAAATTTCTGCATTCTCTTTGGAATCTCGGATTCGATGTTGGACACTCCGTCCGGACGATCAATGACTGCCTGAATCTGTATCAAACCGATGTGGATGTGTGGGCTTCAGTGCTCGAAAGCCGGTACGTCTGCGGCAGTTCCACTGTGATGAATGACTACACAGACGCCTTCATCGATGCGGTGAAAAAAAAGGATGACCGTAAATTTGTTTCAGCCGTGATCGCAGGTGTGGATGATCGGCATAAAAAATATGAACACTCGGTAAAACTATTGGAACCAAACCTGAAGAACAGCGCAGGTGGCATTCGTGATCTGCATTCGCTCGTCTGGATCTATCGTTCAACCGATGCATCATTCTTCACAAACACCCCATTCCATCATAACGGTTCGGGGTGCATTGCATTGTTTCGTCAATTATTGAACAACTGGTCGATCTCTGTAGAAGAACACGAAGAATGCGTAAGGGCATTCGACGGAATTCTCCGTCTTCGCAACGAACTACATTATTTTTCCGGCACACAGAACGATATCATGGAATTCTCCAAGCAGCTGGAGATCGCGCAAGCACTTGGATATAAACGACCAAGTCCAGTGGAATCCGTCGAACAATGCATGCGAGAATATTTTCTTCATGCCAGAACATTGTATAGGCTGAACAAACGACTAATCAATCTGTTCCGCTCAAACAGTACGTCGACATTTTGGTCCCTGCGCCGTGAAGAGGTCTTAGATGATCTGTACAAAATCAAAGAACGTCAGCTCGCTCTCCGTGATGCCCGAGCACCATTGAAATCCCCAGCAGATGTGGCAAAAGGATTCTTCTGGTGCGGATTCCATTCCATCGAATTGAATCCGGTACTACATGCGCAGTTTCAATCGCTGAGCAGAGATCAAACATTCTTCCGTACGGATGACAACGCCACAGCAAAAGCATTTCTGGATATCCTTCGACTTCCGTCTAATGTTGCAGTTACACTGCAGATGATGAACGAGAATGATATTCTCGGATCACTCATCCCTGAATGGGGAAATCTCGTCGCATTCTTTCAGCACAGTGTCTATCACTATTACACGACCGATGCTCACACACTGATCGCGCTTGAACATGCGGAACAATTGCAGCAGAGCGACAATATCCTCGGACGTGCATTCCGTTCATTGAGCCATCGTGAGATATTATATCTGGCCATTATTTTCCATGATATTGCAAAACCGATCGGCGTGCAAGGACACGAAATTACCGGGGTTGATATATGGAAGCTCGTTCAGCTGCGATTCGGTTTTCCGGATGAAGATGACGATGTGGCCTTCCTTATCCGCAATCATCTGGCTATGGAACAGGTCGCATTCCGACGCAATATTGACGACCCGGCAACGATCAAAGAGTTTGCGTCAATGTTCGCCAGGCCGGAACAACTGGATTTGTTATTTGTGCTGACCTATAGCGATCTTTCGGCTGTCAACAAAAATGTCTGGTCCCAATGGAAAGAGATGTTGCTGCAGGACCTGTATATGCGCACCCGGAGATTCCTTACCGCGACGGAGGAGGGTACCATTGCGGCGACCTCTTCGCCATATACATCTGAAGAATATTCAAAATTTGAAACGGACGTTGCGACACTGGACACTGTCTCCGTTCTTTACAAACACGAGGATGCCCACAGTATCGTCACAGTGATTACACGCGATGCCGAATTTCTTCTCTCTACCGTCTGCGGCGTGCTGGCAGCGAATGATGCGAACATCTTTGATGCACAGATCTATACCCGTCCGGACGGGATCGTTATCGATACATTCAGATTGGTCGATGCAGCGACGAAACTACCCCTAACGAAAGATCAGGAAATATCCATCGCAGAGGATCTGAAGAATGTTCTCTTGAAGAGCATCACACTGGAATCCCTCTTTGCCCGCTATCACCGACGCTGGAGGCGGAGGGCAAAACCATTGTTCCATCCTAATGTGCGCATCGATACGGTATTTCATGAAAGCGGTAAGCATACCATCATCGACGTTTATGCGCCAGATATGACGGGATTCCTCTACAAGATCACCGAGATCTTCTCCCGGAATGGATTACAGATAGATCTGGCAAAACTCGCCACGCGAGGAGACGGAATTGTGGATGCATTCTATGTGACCAAAAACGGAAAGCCGATTTCATCTGAAGCTGAGAAGCAGTATCTTCGGGGGGAAATTCTTCATACGATCAATCAATTAATGGCTGTTCAACTTGAAATCTAAAAACAAAAAATATAAACGATTAAATCCAATGCAATTACTAGGTTGCAAATTACAAAATTGCTTTCCCTTCGATTTGAATGTCTAAAAATGCCATAAATAGTAAAGCGATCGGCGTGTTCGATTCCGGCATCGGCGGGCTGACGGTTGTTCGCGCACTATTGGAGAAACTGCCGTATGAGAATATCGTCTATTTCGGCGATACGGCTCGTGTGCCATACGGGTCCAAGTCCGCGCAGGTTGTACGGGAATACACCCAGGATGATACCGATTTCCTTCTCTCTAAAGATGTGAAGATGATCGTCGTAGCATGTAATACCGTCTCTGCGGTTGCATTGGATGTGGTGCTAAAACGGGCAAACCTGCCGGTGACGGGCGTGATTATTCCCGGCGCATTGGCTGCGATGGCATCGACGAAGAATAAACGGATCGGCGTAATCGGAACGATTGGCACAGTGAACAGCAATGCATACAAAAATGAGTTGAAACGATTGAATCACTCTACAAATGTGTTTAGCAAAGCGTGTCCGTTGTTCGTCCCGCTGGTGGAAGAAGGCTGGCTGGACTTGAAAGCGACCGAGTTGATCGCGAGCGAATATCTTTTCCCGCTCACCATCGAAAAGATCGATACACTCATCCTCGGCTGTACACACTATCCCCTGCTGAAGCAGACGATCTCCAAAGTGACCAAGGGAATGGTGACGTTGATCGATTCCGGCGAAGCGACGGCGGCAACTGTCGGCGCAATGCTGGATGAACACGGAATCCGCAATACAAGTAAGGAAACGCCAAATGTGCAGTTCTTTGTGAGCGATGCGCCGGAGAAATTCACATCGGTAGGAGAATTATTCTTAGGGAAAAAGCTTGGGGTTGTGCGCAGGGTGCAGATAGGGAAACATTGACATCATTCCCCTGCTTCAATTTTACCTTTTCCTCATCAACCAATACATTTAACCTCTGTCTGCAATATAGCTTTGTCTCAATACGCTATATTATCCCGCATCGTCCGTATCTGTTGTTTCGTGCCATTCTTTTTCCGTGTTGCGAAGTCCTTTCGGCTTTCAATTATAATCCGCTGACCGTAGCACAGTAATACGTTTCGCGGAGCTCCGCTCCGCGTATTTGCGAAAGTTAAAATTAAACCGAAAATACAAACGCCATCCGGGGGTGTGGCGATCCTTCGACCTTTAAGAAATGCCAGGCTCGCTCAGGATGATGATTTTTTATCAATCTTCGTTTGATTGCATTTCTTAAAATTCAGCCGTGATAATAAAAACCGCTGGCAGGGAGGTCGGCAATACGTTTCGGGGAGCTCTGCTCCGCGTATTTGCGAAAGTTAAAATTAAACCGAAAATACAAACGCCGACCAGAGGTCGGCGATACGTATCGCAGAGCTCTGCTCCGCGTATTTGATGATGGCTTAAATTAAAAACCTTAAATACAAACGCTGACCGGAGGTCAGCGATACATTTCATCTTTTCTCATGAAAGAACTTAAAACATTTTATAGAAGAAGACTCCCTCATTATCAACCGGTCGATTCAATTCTTTTTATTACCTTTCGTTTGGCATACTCTCTTCCTAAAGAGATTATACAGCAACTTTTTCGTGAGCAAGAGGAACGAAAAAGCGAGATAGCTCAGGAAAAAGACAACGTCCGCAGGTTTGAACTTATTTCACAGGAGCAAAAACGATATTTCGGACACTTCGACACATATTTAGATCGGATATCAACTAATATCCGCTGGCTGGAGAATTCCGAAATAGCATCTATCGTTTATAATGCAATTTTGTTTTACGATGCGACAGAATATGATGTCGTCGCTTTTTGTATCATGCCAAACCATGTGCATCTCGTTGCGGACATGAAGAGAAAGAATAGACCAGCCTATGATATTCTTAAAAAAATCAAATCATTCAGTGCCATACAATCGAATATTATCATACAGCGAAAGGGCAAGTTCTGGCACAACGAAAATTATGATCATGTGGTGAGAAATGGAAATGAACTTACGGCAATCGTGGAATATGTGATGCAAAATCCCGTCAATGCCGGATTGTGCAAATCATGGGATCACTGGAGGTGGACATATGTGAATGTTGACTATTTACAATAAAAGTGCCGACCGGAGGTCGGCGATACTTTGCGCATATTTTTAATACGAACCGCTGACCGGGAGGTCAGCGATACGTGTTGCGGAGTTCTGTCCCGTGTGTTCAACTCAGGCATCGCGGAATTAGGTCCAGTAGAGAGAAAAAACGCCGACCAGAGGTCGGCGATACAGTGCGCAAATTTTTAGTAAAACCCGTCGACCGGAGGTCAGCGATACAGTACTCGATCAACTACCTTTTACGAGTACTATCATTTGGAACAATACAAAACGACACCAACACTTCACGCAGCTTCAAAAGATCCTCTTTGCTGATAATCGAATGCGCTCTTGCACGTGCGGCCGCTTCCACATATTCTTCTACCGGTAACTGAGTAAATAATACGATCTTGGATTGAGGATCTGCATCAACAATCTTCCGTGTCGCCATAAGACCATCCATCACCGGCATACTGATATCCATCACGACAGCATCGGGTCGGACCAACAAAAATGCTGCAACCGCTTCTTCACCATTGCGGCATTCCGTATATTCATTTGGTCCAATGCCGAAGGTGTCGATCACACTCCGCACCCAGATGCGCATTTTATCGTGATCATCTACGATCAATATTTTCATACCATCTAGTCTCTTCCGTATCTCTATGAAAGAGACTCCGACAAATTATTTCACCAGATTCATTTTGATCCGTTGAACGAATTTCTCCGAACGGATCTCGCACACATAGAGTCCGCTGGAGAGTCTGCCGGCAGAAAATGGAATGGTATATCGTCCGGCAGCGCGGACTTCGTTGACCAGTGTTTCAACATTCCGTCCGATCGCATCAAATACCCGTAACGTCACAAATCCTGCTGTTGGAAGAGCAAACGAAATTTGCGTTACCGGATTGAACGGATTCGGATAGTTTTGGTCCAGCGTATACTCCGTCGGCGCAAGTTCGTTCAGGTTTTCTACGGATAACGGCATTGTGGACAATTCCAATGAAGGAGCGCTCTCGTTGCCATGGATATCAACTGCTGTGAGCCTGTAGAAATATTGCACACCCACAGCGCTCGTGATATCGAGATACGAAGAATCCCTTGTTACCGTGATTGCGTTTGCCAATGAAAGAATGAAGCCGGATGTGGTCGACCGATAGATGGAATATCCGCCGACATCCTGATCGGTGCGGTTCTGGTTCCACGATATCCGGATGTTCCCGTTCGGCTGCACGGCAAGTGCTGCTCCGTTGGGTGCAATCGGCGGAAGATTGTCGACACTGTGACCGGAAACGATATTCGAACACCAATACTCATC
>JALNZH010000047.1 GCA_023229405.1 Bacteroidota bacterium | reverse complement strand
TTCTTTTCTTGTGCCGACCAAATCTTTATACCATGTCGGCATTCCTTCGGAACCCCGTCAAGAAAAGAAGGAATAAGTTTTTCTCTTGTATGATTTATTTTGGACAAGTATGACATCGATCCACTAATCATATTCGTGTATTGGTTATAGTCAACTGTACTATGAGGTTGAACTTGCGATTACAGAAATAATTAATTACGCCTTCGTGATTTAGTGATTCAAGAATTACATGACTGACATTACATTCGCAAATCCTGAGTTTTTACTTCTGCTATTTCTTATCCCTGGAATGGCAGTCTGGTATTATTATCGTCTTCATGCCAAGGAGAGCGACGTGCGGTTTTCAACACTGCTGCCGTTTGCGATGGTCAAATATAGTGCAAAGGAGCGTCTCCGTCACTTGCCGTTCATTCTTCGAATGACCGCGCTGATGTTTGCAATTATCGCATTAGCCCGTCCGCAATCAACATCAAAAGGTGAGAATGTATATTCCGAAGGGATTGATATCGTTCTTGCTTTGGATATTTCTGGGAGTATGCTGGCAGAAGATTTCCAACCAAACCGTATCGAAGCGGCGAAAAATGTGGCGCAGGATTTTATCACCGGGCGGACAAACGACAGAATCGGATTGGTTATCTTTTCCGGCGAAAGTTTTACGCAATGTCCACTCACAGTAGACTATGAAGTGCTAAAAACTCTTATTAAACCGTTAAAGAGCGGTATGATTGAAGACGGAACGGCAATCGGTCTGGGTCTTGCCAATGCGGTGAACCGGCTGCGCGAAAGCAAAGCGAAGAGTAAAGTGATTATTCTGTTAACGGACGGTGTGAATAACCGGGGAGAAATCGATCCGATCACCGCAGCGCAGATTTCACAGTCGTATGGAATCCGAGTCTATACTGTCGGCGTCGGTACGATCGGCGAAGCGCCATATCCGGTGCAGACTCCATTCGGTATTCGATATCAAATGGTCCCCGTAGAAATCGACGAAAAAGTATTACACCAGGTGGCTGAAATGACCGAAGGAAAATATTTTCGTGCTACTGATAATAAGAAATTGCGTTCCATCTACCAGGAGATTGATCGGCTGGAAAAAACCCGAGTCGAAGTCCGCTCCTATCGTCGTTATACAGAATTGTTTTATTCGTTCGTCTTCGTCACTTTGTTCTTGATGATCGGGGATATCGGTTTATCCAATACGTGGTTAAGGAAGCTTCCATAATATGTTTCGTTTTGCACATCCCGATTATTTATATCTGCTGGCGGTACTGCCGTTGTTACTGTTGTTATTCATGTACGTTCGCATACAAAGCAGCAAAGCAAAACGCTTGTTCTCATCATCGGAATTGTTTCAGCGGCTGACAGAACAGCACAGTACTCGCAAAGGAACTGTGAAATCGACACTCATCATTTTGGCGTTTGCAATGCTGGTTGTGGCGCTTTCCAATCCGCAGGTCGGCACGCGCATGGAAGAAGTAAAGCAAGAAGGGGTTGATATGTTTATTGCCCTGGACGTTTCAAAATCTATGCTCGCTGAAGACATTAAACCGAACAGATTGGAAAAGGCGAAATATGAGATCAGGAATTTGATCGAGCGGTTGGCTGGCGACAAGATAGGTGTGATCGTCTTTTCTGGCGAAGCATACACACAATTTCCATTGACAATCGACTATAGCGCTGCAAGTCTCTTACTGGATGTCGTCGATGTTGAATCTGTCCCGAATCCCGGTACCGCAATCGGATCGGCGATCGGTCAGGCGATGAAATCCTATAATTTGGAAGAACCTTCCACCAAAGTGCTGGTGATTATGACGGATGGAGAGAATAATTCTGGTGACGCTATCGAACAGGCAAAAACTGCGGCGGAAAAAGGAGTACGCATTTATACTGTCGGGCTTGGATCTTCCGCTGGTGCGCCGATTCCTATCTATAATAGCGCAGGACAGCAGACCGATTTCAAGCGAGACCGCTCCGGAAATATTGTGCTCACCAAACTGGATGAAATCTCTTTGCAGGAGATCGCTTCAATAGGCAGGGGGCACTATTACCGGGCAACAAATTCCCAGGACGAATTGGATGCCATCTATCGGGACATTAATACTTTGGAGAAACGGGAATTTGGTGCAAAACAATTCACGGAATTCGACGATAAGTTTCAGTATTTTCTATTCATCGCCTGTTTTATGATGTTGATTGAAGTGATCCTCTCCGATAAAAAAACCGAGTGGCTCGCGCAATATAACCCTTTCAGAAGTTTGACGGGTGCGGAGAAATCGAAATGAAAATCGTTATTTTCATCATTTTGTGTGCAGGTGCAGTAAATGCACAATCGATCCGTTCGTTGGTGAACAACGGAAATGATCTGTACGAAAAGAAGCAATACTCCGATGCCGAAGCGGAATACAAAAAATCGTTAGAAAAAGAGAAGGATCTAATGCAGGGAGCGTATAATCTTGGAAATGCTGTTCACAAACAACAACGCTATGAGGAAGCGATTCAGAATTATACTCAGGCATTGAGTGCAACAAACGATAAATCAGTGCAATCGCAATTGCATTATAATATCGGCAATTCGCATTTTGAGGCGAAACAGTATCAGGAAAGCATTAATGCGTATAAGCGCGCATTAAAACTGAATCCGAATGATGACGATGCAAAGTATAACCTTGCGTATGCAGCGCGTATGATGAAAGAACAGCAGAAGCAACAACAACAGCAAAAGAAAGATAAAAAGCAGGATAAAAAAGAGCAGCAGAAACAGGATCAACAAAAGCAAGACCAGCAACAACAGCAAAAACAAGATCAGCAGCAACAACAACAGCAACAAATGGCACAGCAGCAAAAGGAGCTTTCGAAAAAAGAAGCGGAGAGAATACTGGAAGCACTGAAAAACGACGAAAAGAACACTCAGAAAAAAGTCCGGAAGAAAGCACCGGTACGAATGAACGTCGAGAAAGATTGGTAGATGAGTAACCGCATTGGAAAAATATCGACGGCATTTTTTATGCTTGTGGCCATGTGGACATGGAATGTGCTGTTTGCACAGGATGTTTCCTTCACCGCCGGAGTGGATAAAAATCCTGTTGCCGCAGACGAACAATTTACACTAGAATTTACCGTAACAACGTCTGGTGCGAGTCCGAAAAACTTTAGAACTCCCGATTTCGGAAAAGTCCTTGTGCTTTCCGGTCCAAACCAATCCACCAGCATGCAGATTATCAACGGTTCGGTCACCTCATCACAAACATTCAGTTATATTCTTCAGGCGCGTGAACCTGGGAAAATGACGATCGGAGCGGCGACCATCGAGATCAGTGGAAATCAATACAAGTCCAATCCAATCGAATTGACGGTGACTAAATCTTCCGGGAAAAAACAACAGCAAGCTAAATCGGCACAGGGTGAGGCGGTGGATATCGGAGACAATCTTTTCCTTCGCGCAATTGTGGACCGGTCGCGTGTATATCAGGGAGAACAGATTACCGTAACGTATAAAATTTACACTCGGGCGAGAATCGTCAATTATTCCATCAACAAACTTCCAACAATGACCGGATTCTGGGGAGAAGAACTGCAACTTCCCCAACAGGTAAGTCTCTCTAACGAAGTGATCAACGGGAAACAGTATCAAGTCGGCGTTTTAAAAAAAATGGCGCTGTTCCCGACACAGAGCGGTTCGCTTGATATTAATCCGATGGAACTAACTTGCCAGGTACAGGTACAGTCGCGCCGCCGCTCGAACGACATCTTCGATCAATTTTTTAATGACCCATTTTTTGGAGCACAAACAGCAAACGTTCCGTTAAAGAGTGATCCTGTGAAAGTCACGGTTCTGCCGTTGCCGCAAAGTCCCGTTCCTGAATCATTTCAGGGAGCCGTTGGCAAGTTTACGCTTACTGCATCCTTAAACAAACGCCGTTCCAAGACAAATGAACCAATCTCCCTGAAGGCAACCATTTCCGGCTCAGGAAATGTGAAGATTCTGGAAGCGCCGAAATTACATCTTCCATCCGATTTTGAACAATACGATCCGAAGGTCAAAGAAGACATTGAACGGACAGGGTCGGCAATTAGCGGAACAAAAACATTTGAATGGCTAATTGTTCCACGATATCCTGGTGACAAGAAGATTCCTGCGCTGGAGTTTTCCTATTTTGATGTCGGCCAGCGCCGGTACGTAACGCTTCGGACAAATGAGTTTAACGTCGTCGTCGAAAAAGGGAGTGCAGAAGCGCCGCAGACCGCATCGGGATTGTCAAAAGAAGATGTTCGATTGTTAAATCAGGATATCCGATTCATTAAAACAGATGCCGGCTCATTCCATCAGAAGGACAAAGAATTGTTCGATCCGGTTGCAGCCGCAACAATAACAGTCATTCCATTTGTGGCGTTTCTCGGATTGATGTTTTATCGTCAAAAAGCATTGTCGGAGATGTCCGACGTTGTTACATTCCGTTCCCGCAAGGCGTTGAAAATAGCGGCGAAGAAATTGGCAAATGCAAAACAGTTGATGAACGCCAATAATTCTGAAGCGTTTTATGCGGAAGTATCGACTGCCATGTGGCAGTATGTATCGGACAAACTTTCTATTGATCGCGCAGAACTTTCTATTGACAACGTCACACAAACGCTGCAGGAGAAGAGAGTCTCCGCTGAACTGACGCAAAAGATCAAAGAGTTGCTGGAAGCATGTGAATTTTCCCGGTTTGCACCTGGCAGTTCATCGCAGGAAGAAAAGAATAAAATGTACGAGATGGCAAGCAGCATTATTGTCGCATCTGAACGGGAGCTGGTGCGATGAAGAATTTAGTATTTATCGCTCTGTTAATCTGCCTCGTCGCGGGAATTTCATCGGCCCAAACTGAAGAACTCTCATCGGTGTTTGAAGACGCTAACCGGATGTATCTGGAACAGAAGTACGATGCCGCTGCCACGCGCTATCAATCGATCATTGCGAACGGATATGTGAACGGCGAAGTCTACTTTAATTTGGGTAACGCATATTATAAAATGGGAAAATTGCCGCAAGCCGTCCTGAATTATGAACGAGCCCGCAAGTTTATTCCGAATGATGATGATTTGAATGTAAACCTGCAACTTGTGAATCTGCAGTTGACCGATAAGATCGAGGCGATTCCGGAACTATTTATCTACCGCTGGGCAGAAGAAGTGTTGACTATCTTCTCTCTTGAAATGATGGTGTGGTTGATGTATGTCCTTTTCCTCTTAGCACTTGGATCATTCTCTTATTTTCTTTTTGCGAAGACATATGAGCGGCGGCGGTATTCGCTCATGAGCGGAATGTTCTGTACCGTACTGTTAGTCTTTGGTATTGCAAATTTCTTTGTCCAGTCGTACCGTGAATCAAACACACAATTTGCGGTCGTCATGACCGATGTTGCAAATATTAAATCTGCACCGGATAGAAAAGGGAATGATTTGTTTGTCATTCATCGAGGATTGAAGGTACAGGTGCTGGATAATGTGAACCAATGGTACAAAATTCGTCTTGCCGATGGCAAAGTAGGTTGGATCCCGGAAAAAGAAATTGAATCCATTTAAGAGCCATTAATATTTCTCCACAAGTAATCGCTCGAAAGCATTAAAGACAAATCGCTCCGATAGTTATGCGCGTTACATCCAGTTCGAAATAACCTCGAATTATCAAAGACTTCCAAGTATTTTGTGCTCGATATTCAATTCACTCAAATGGGTATGATTTTCAAAGTAAAGGGAAATCATACCCGATTGTAAAAATAGAAATAATCGAAAATCACTGAAAATTCGGGATTCTTGATCATTGTTAACCGTGTAATATCCTCTCTTTATCGAAAAATCCTGCAACTTAACATCATTTTTTCTCGTAAAGTTTAGAAACCTGTATTATAGGAGTGAGACTTTATGAAAAATGTTCAAACGATGCCAACATCAATCCTGATAATTGCTACCGCAGCATATTTATTCCTCGGCTTCGTTCTCCCGAACAATAATCCTCCCCAGTCTGATGGGAAAAAATATTTCATCACATTAAAAGATTTTACTGCAGAAGAAGTGAAAGGCCTCGGATTTTCCCTGAACAAGGATATGACCATTCATATCAATGCAGTCGGTGGAGGTAGTAAAAATACATGGAATGAAATGTTCAATAACCGCAGCCGTACCAACGATATGTTCGCGGCTGGGTGGATCATTAATGCTGAGACTCGGGAAGTAGTGTGGGAGATGTCGATGGATAATACATCAGGTCGTGAAGAGAAGAGGACATGCGAAGCAGACGTAAAGTTAAAACAAGGATCGTACGAGGTCTATTATGCGGCGCATGGATTTTCATCGAGTTCGTCTTTCGGAAATTTTACCTCCATCAATATCGATCGACGCGAAGGCAAATCCAGGAATAAATTCGACAAATTCCTGAACTGGTTCGACGACGATTATTCGTCCTTATATGAAGAGTTTATGGATCGTGCAAAAGAAGATTACGGTATTTTGCTTTCGGTTGCGCAGGGTGAAGAAAATACGCTGCAAACGTTTAATGCGCCGAAGAAGAATGCAAATGTTGTGTTTGCTGCCACGGGCGTGGGTGACGGCGCGTTTGTCCGGAAAAAATTGACGTTAACCAAAGATGCGACTGTCTTCATATACGCGCTTGGCGAGGGACGAGGAAGAGACGATGTTTTCGATTACGGATGGATCACCAACACAGATACTCGCGAACGGGTATGGGAAATGCGATATAATAATACGGATTATGCCGGAGGCGCCTCGAAGAATGTGTTGTTCGAAGGTGATGTACGCTTGACGAAAGGAAATTACGAACTAAGTTATGTGACGGACGATTCACACTCACGAGAGGATTGGAATTCCAAGCCTCCGTACGATCCGTTTAATTACGGAGTGACAATTATTGCAAAAAATGAATCCGATAAAGCAGCGATAAGCGTTGCTGATTATAAGTTTGAAAAACAAAACATCATTGTTCAATTGACCCGGGTTCGTGACGATGAGTTTGTTCAATCCGGATTTACTCTGAAAGTGGAATCACAACTTCACATTTATGCGCTTGGTGAAGGACACGGATCGGTGCGGGTGAAGGTCATGGGAAAATCGGTATTTGAAAATGACAATGAAGGGCTGGCCGATTACGGTTGGATTATGAATGCGAAGACCAGAGTACGGGTATGGGATATGAACAATACGAATACCACTCATGCCGGCGGTGCCCGTAAGAACCGGTTAGCGGACGAGTTCGTGACACTTCCTGCCGGCAGTTATATCGTGTTCTATCAGACCGACGACTCTCATGCCTATAATGATTGGAATGATGATAAGCCGTTTGACGCCGATGCTTATGGCATCACGGTGATGGGAACCGGCGAGGACTTTGAGATGAAAAATGTTGCCAAGTTTGAAGAAACAGTAGATGAGAATGTACTGGTGCAGTTGATCAAAGTACGCGATGACCGCCATGTCCGACAGAAATTTACAGTGGAGAAATCGCAAAAGGTTCGTATCTACGCTATCGGAGAAGGCGTTTCCAATGATATGGCTGATTACGCTTGGATCGAAGAGACAAAGTCCGGTGATGTTGTTTGGGAAATGACCTATCGAACCACCACACACGCCGGTGGAGCAAAGAAGAATCGGTTGTTCGATAAATTGGTGTATCTCGAGAAGGGGGAATACGAAGTCCATTATCAAACGGATGATACGCATTCATTCAATGATTGGAACGATGACCCGCCGGAAGATAGAACTCACTGGGGCGTGACGATCTATAAAGAATAACAACAGTGTTAGATTCAACGAAGGTCTGAGAATAAGAACTCAGACCTTTTTCCTTTCAATTCAATCCATTCTTTTTTCTTCCCTCATTTTTTTCTATCTTTATAATAATAAAATCACTGTTTTTAGTGTAAAAAACGGAGTATGTGTGCCTACATCCCAGCTCGACCAATTATGTATTACTACCATCCGCACCCTTGCAATTGACGGCGTTCAAAAAGCAAAGTCCGGACATCCCGGCATGCCGATGGGGGCGGCATCGATGGCGTATGTGATTTGGACAAAATTTCTAAACCATGATCCTTTCAATACTCAATGGGTAAACCGTGATCGTTTTGTTCTTTCGGCCGGACACGGTTCCATGCTGTTATATTCGTTACTGCATTTAACGGGGTATGATCTTTCGTTGGACGATCTGAAACAGTTCCGTCAATTAGGAAGTAAAACCCCCGGGCATCCTGAATTCGGACACACGGCGGGTGTAGAGACAACAACCGGTCCGCTCGGTCAGGGATTTGCCAATGGTATCGGAATGGCAATTGCCGAACGGTATCTTGCGGCCACATTTAACCGTCCGAATTTTCCGCTAGTGGATTATTTTATTTACGCAATTTGCGGGGACGGCGATCTGATGGAAGGTGTTGCATCGGAAGCGGCATCGCTTGCGGGGCATTTGAAACTCGGCAATATTATTTATCTCTATGATGACAACAATATCAGTATCGACGGAAACACCGGACTGGCATTTACGGAAGATGTCGGAGCTCGGTTCGAAGCGTATGGGTGGCATGTGCAGACAGTGCACGACGGGAACGATCTGGAAAAGATTGAAACAGCGATCCGTCATGCGCAACAGGTGACCGATAAACCGTCGTTGATCAAAGTAAAGACACACATTGGGTATGGCAGTCCGAACAAACAGGACTCCCACGACGCACACGGTTCACCGCTTGGTGATGAAGAAGTGAAATTGACGAAAAAAAAATATGGTTGGGACGAAAATACAACATTCCACATCCCCGAAGAAGCGTTGCAGCATTTCCGCCGCGCTGTGGAGGATGGGAAGAAGAAAATGGCAGCATGGAAAACAATGATGACAATCTATTCAAACATGTATCCGGAACAAGCCATCGCGTTCACCAGGGCAACCACTGGCGACTATGGTGTTGAGTGGAAAAAGGCGCTACCGGTCTTTACAGCAGAGAACGGAAATATCGCTACGCGCGAAGCGTCGGGAAAAGTTCTTGCGGCCATCGCGCAGCATCTTCCCACAATGATGGGCGGTTCGGCGGACCTGACTCCTTCTAATAATACGTATGTCAAAGGGATGGTGAATTTCCAACCGGAAAGTTACGGCGGCCGCTACCTTCGCTACGGTGTTCGCGAACACGCAATGGGCTCGTTGATGAACGGCATCGCATTAACAAAGGGAATGATACCATACGGTGGAACATTCCTGATTTTTTCTGAGTATATGCGGCCGCCGATTCGGCTTGCTGCGTTAATGGGAATTCGTCCAATCTATGTGTTTACGCACGACAGTATCGGTCTTGGCGAAGACGGACCGACGCATCAGCCTGTGGAACAACTGGCATCGCTGCGATCAATTCCAAATATTCTTGTCCTGCGACCGGCAGATGCGAACGAAACTGCATTGGCGTGGAAAATTGCGATCGAACATACGACAGGTCCGGTTGTGCTAGCGCTGACTCGACAAAAACTTCCGTTCATCGATAGAACGAAATATGCTTCGGCAGATCTGACGGAAAAAGGGGCGTATATTCTTGCCGGAAATTCCGCAACACCCGAGATTGTGTTGATCGGAACCGGATCAGAACTTCAATTTGCACTCGGTGCGTATGAACAACTGGCGGCAGAAGGTGTGAAAGCACGGATTGTTAGTATGCCGTCATGGGAGTTATTTGAGCGTCAACCGGCCGAATATCGTGCTTCGGTGTTCCCGGCGAATGTAACAAATCGTCTTGCTGTGGAAGCAGGTGTAGAACAGGGATGGCATAAATATGCGAGCGATACAATAACGATCAATTCGTTCGGACAGTCGGCACCGTATGAAGCGCTTTATAAGCAGTATGGATTTACGACGGAAAATGTTGTTGCAAAAGCAAAATCGATGTTGAAATAATATGCCGTTCGATATTTCCTTAAATATTCCCGGTATCTTCAGCGCAGCGTTTATCTGCTTTGCTTTCCTCGCATTGTGGTTTTCCAAAGCATTGTTCGGACCGCTGTTGGAAAAAGTGAGAACGCGGCAACCCGAGACAATAACGCTTCCTCGACTTATTTTTCAGGGACTTTTTGTTCTTTTATTTTGTATCGTTATGGAAGTTTTTGTAGACTCCGTTGGCGCTGTTGGAATGAGCGAAGGGGTGTATGTCGGCGTTGCGGTCTGGTTGCTAGTGTCACTGATTCATCTTGCAGTATCGTTTAAATTTGACGGATATTCAATGTTCGTTAAAGCAATCTATTCGAGTTACTTTCTTGTCGCATCGGTTATTTCCGCTGCACTTCTTTCAATGTGGAGATAAGAATGAAAAAGCTTTTTGCATTACTCTCGGTTGTTTCCCTGTTCGTTTTCGCAGAATCTCCTGTTCCGAAACTTGTTGTGTTCATCTCGGTGGATCAAATGCGTCCGGATTATTTTGAGAGGTATGGTCATCTCTTTACAGGCGGATTGCATACGCTGTATACCAAAGGGATTGTTTATACCAATGCCGATTTAAACTATGCGACCAGCGAAACAGGCCCCGGTCATGCAACACTTAGCACCGGTTGTTTTCCGGCGAAGAATGGGATTATTGGAAATGAATGGATTGATCCGGAAACAAAAAATACCGTGTATTGCGTTGAAGACACTGCGGCAAAAACAGTGGATGGTGATGGAGGGGGTTATTCATCAAAGAATTTAGTTGTTCCGACGATCGGGGATTGGCTGAAAGGGAAATCGAAAGAATCAAAAGTGGTATCTATTTCATCTAAAGACCGGGCGGCAATTTTAATGGGTGGGAAGAATCCGGATAAAGTGTTTTGGTATGGAAAAAAGAAAGGGGCCATGGTTGCTTCCGACTTTTATATGAAAACACTGCCGGAGTGGGCAAAGACATTCAATGCCTCCGGATGGATTGAAAAAAATGTCCCCGACGTATGGACGAAATCACTACCGGAATCGGTATATGCGAAGATCGGTCCCGATGAATTTCCTGCCGAGCAACAATGGAATGACAACACTTCCTTCCCGCATGCATTTACCCCCGGAAAAAAACACGAACAGATTATGGGCACTCCCTACGGAGATGCCTTGCTGATCGATTTTACAATTACTGCAGTAACTGCTGAGCAGTTGGGGAAACGTGGAGTGACGGATGTTTTGTGTCTGTCACTGTCGAATTGTGATTACGTCGGTCATGGATTTGGACCAGACAGTCATGAATTATTAGACCTTCTTGTGAATCTCGATAAGCAGTTGGGTCGGTTCTTTCAAGAGTTGGACGAGAATGTCGGCGAGAATAATTATGTTGTAGCGTTAAGCGCCGATCATGCCGTTTGCCCGTTGCCGGAATACAATGTGCAATTCCGGAATATTGCTGCTAAACGGTATCTATATAATACGGACATCAAACCGAAATTGGATTCGCTCTCATCATTACTGAAGTACGAATTAAATACATCGGAAGACGTTATTATTAAAAATAGTTTCATCAATTATACTCTGGCAACGAAAGACAGATGGGATAGTGTAAAACTGGAGCAGGAAATTACCAAAGGTCTGAAAAATATTGAGGCGTTCGTTGAGGTGTATTTCCGTCATGAATTAATCAGCGCCGAAGCATCTGATAAGCCGTTCATTCAAAAATACCGGAACAGTTATTACGCACCCCGCGGTGAAGATTTCCAATACCGGATTCGTGAGAATTGCGTCATTTCTTCCCGCCCTTCCGGAACAACCCATGGGTCTCCCTATCGCTATGATACACATGTGCCACTAATCGTATGGCGTCATGGAATACAACCGCAAAAAGTTTCCCGACCGGTTTATTCTGCGGATGCAGCACCAACACTGGCTACGATCGCCGGAATTTCTATTCCGAAAAATATTGATGGAACACCGTTAGTTGAAACGCTGAAGTAGAAGAAATGAGAATGATACCTATCGTATATCAAAAACGGAATCTACTCTTTATCGGGTAAAATAAAATACGAAAAATAGTTTCTCGAAAGTGTTACGATAATTTTTAATCTGACAATCTGCGTATGATGTAACAGTAGTCATTTTCAATTATAGAACATCCACCAAACTCCTATCTTTTTATTGCCAAAACTCACTCCAAAGATTATCCTCGAAGGGACTCGTCTTACGCGTAAGACGGATTTGGCGTTTGCCCTGAACGAACATCCCAGAATTGTCGGTGCCAGAAAATACCGATATCATTCTCCGCTTGTTTCAGCAGAATGGTGCGCATTTACAAATTTTCCCTGGGGCAGAGGGCTGATTAATTTTGATCACTCGGAAGAACTACAAGCGATGGAGACGTACCATACCTGGCTTCGGTTGTTCGAACTTCAACGGTATTATTCTTGGATCATCGACCGGTTTCATATTTCCACTATGATGCATCAGCGGAAGTATTACGCCCGCACCTATGAATTGCGGTGGATCGAAGAACGATTGCTGCCGCTCGGTTTTCATCTTGTCTTCTGCTATCGTTCACCGGATTCGTTTGAGCAGGCGAAACAGGATCGATTAAAGGTTTCCGGGAATCCGAAGCAATATGATAACCTCAATATTTTTCTTGAAGAACAGGAGATACTCGGTGAATTGGTTGATCGATCGATTCTACCGAAACTGGTAATCGATGTATCCAAAAAAAATGTTAAAGCATTAAGCAATATGGTCGCGGATTGGATGGAATCAAATGGCGGACTATTCAATGCTTGATAATAGTATGCGTTATTGACTCACAAATAGCAGAACTCCCTCCCTTGACTCCCTCATTCCGAAGTCTTAAATTATAAGCAGTTTAGTGGATCAATTGAAACCGTTACTTTAAGTTGATTGCCGGTATGATTAAGGTTTTGACAATCAACAAATTGAGCATTTCTCTATATTATTCAGTTGAATCAAAGAATTTGTTGGAAATTGTGAATGATATCGGGATGAATCTAAGTATACATCGTAATTGTTTATTGAGGGATCTGTGAAGAGTATCTATTCAATCGTATTTCTTCTCTTTTTTGCAGCTTTTGTAGAAGCACAACAGCCTTCTGGTGAATTACAGGAGGATCAGGATTATGCATTTGCCTATGGATTGTTCGATGATAAACTATATCAACTATCCTTTGAACAATTCAAAAAATTTATTGACCAATATCCAACCAGCCTCAAACGGCCCGATGCAATTTTTTTATCTGCGGAGTCTCAATTTCGGCTAAACCAGTATCGTTCGGCAATAGCCATCTTCAAAAACTTTACCCAGGAATATCCCAAGCATAAACTCCGAATTGATGCATTATTCCGATTGGGCGAAATGCATTATGGACTGACTATGTACAAAGACGCCATTCCGTTTTATCGGGAAGTGTATGAAAAGTTTCCGCTGAACGATCAGGCCGGCGAAGCGGCTTACTGGGTTGGAGAATGTTATCTAAAGTTGAATGATATTACAAATGCTCAAATCTATTTTAAAGTCAGCTTTGATCGCTACCCGAAACACCGGCTAGTGGATTATGCCCTCTACTCTATCGGATGGACGTATGAGCGAAAGAAAGAGTATGGCAAGGCGATCGAGACATATCAAAAGCTTTTAACTGAAAAAAAAGGGAGCGATTTGGCATCAGCTACCATGATCCGAATCGGTGAATGTTATTTCCAATCGCGTGATTATAATAAATGTATCGAATATCTTACCCAGGCAACCTCCGCATTGTCCGATTCTACGGAGTTACAACGAAGCGAATACCTTATCGGAGAATCGTACTACAGTCAAGGAGACTATCCGAAGGCAAAAAATTATTATGCACAATTTCTCCTGAAATATCCGAAGAGCATCATCTACCGAGATGTGAAGTATTCTTTTGCATGGACATTCCTGAATCTGAAAGAGTATGTCGACGCAGCACGGTTGTTCGGAGAACTTTCCTTGGGTCAGGACGATATCGCGCATAAATCGATGTTCAGAAAAGGCAGGGCATTGCAGCTGCACGGCACTATTGATGATGCCCTGTCAGCATTTTTTGCCACCGCAGCGTCGCGACCCAACGGTGAGTTTACGGATAATGCATTGTTTGAATCTGGAATGATATATTTCGAACGGAAAGCCTACGACAGTGCGTTGGTCTTCTTTCAGCAGATCACATCCAGATTCAAAAAAGGCGATGTTATCGCCGATGCATACCGCATGGTCGGTGAAACATATCTTGCGCTGAAAAAATTCGATACTGCATTGGCGGCATTCAGAATGGCAGGGAAATCGGAAACCAGCAATTCTGCATTAAAGAGTGATGCACAGTTCCAAGAAGCATGGGCATTATTTAAAATGAAGAAGTTTTCTGACGCGGCAAAATTGTTCGAACAATATGCGCGCCGGAATTCCAAACAGCCGCAAAATGCCGAGGCGCAATTCTGGGCGGCCGAATCGTACTTCCAGATTGGAAAATATCTGGAAGCGGAACGAAATTACGCCGAATCATCGAACCTGTTAATCGATGGAAAACGAATCGACGCGTTGTACGGTCTAGCTTGGTCGTACTTAAAACAGGGAAAATTCCTTCCGGCGGCAAACACATTTGAAAAAGTGGTTGAAGGCGATTCCGTCAAAAAATATACGCAGGATGCACAACTCCGCATCGCCGACAGTTATTATTCCGCAAAAATGTATATCGAAGCCAGCGCGGCCTACAGGAATTATAGTACAAAGAATCAGAGCGCATCCAATAATGACTATGCATTGTATCAGGTTGCGAATGCGGAATACCGTTCCAATGATGACAAAGAAGGAATCGCTCGGTTCACAGAACTGATCAATCGCTACACAAAATCCCAATATGTCGATGATGCACAATACGGAATCGGTTTGATCCATTTCCAACATAAACGCTATCAGCAAGCAATTACAGAATTTCAGAGGCTGATACAAGGGTATCCGAAGAGCGACATGGCGGCGCGGGCGCAATACAGCATCGCAGATGCGTATTATAACCTTGAGAATTATCCCGAGGCGATAGCCGCGTATAGCGATGTCGTGAAGAACTACGAAAATTCTCCTCTCACCAGCGATGCAGTGAACGGCATGCAATATTGCTTTGTTCTGCTCGGTAAACCGCTCGATGCCATTGCTATCATTGACGAATTTGTCAGGTCCAACGCCAACATTCGTCTTGCCGACGAGTTGTTCTTCAAAAAAGGGGATCTCTTCTACGGCCAACAACAATTTGACAGCGCGATTGTTGCATATAAAGAATTTATGGAACGCTTTCCCAAAAGTAAATTACTCGGCGACGCCTATTTCTGGCTCGGGAAATCCTTCCTTGGTTTGGGGAATTCGCCGTCAGCATTGGAAGCATTCAGAATTTCTGCGGAGAATTATCCGGGCAGCCGTGTTGCCAGCGCAGCACTGTTCGAGGTCGGCGGGATTTCATCGCAACGTGGGAAGCCGGATTTTGCATTGAGTGCATATGCGAAGATTGAGGAAGAATATCCTGCTTCCAATGAAGCGTCGGAGGCGTCGTATCAACAGGCGTTAGTGCTGAAGGGGACAGGGCAGGTAACGGCAGCGGTGAAAAAATTTGAAGAGACGTTTGCGCGGTATGCCGGAACAATTGCTGCAGACAGAAGCCGGTTGGCGTTTGGTTGGCTGAGTATGGAAGCAGAACAATATCCGAAAGCGATCGAATATTTTAAATCTGTTGCGGTAAACCGCACCGACGAGATTGCGGCGGAAGCACAGTATGCCGTTGGTCTGGCATTCCAATCGCAAAAGAATTTTTCTGAAGCGATCGTCAACTACCTTCGCGTGCGCTATGTGTTCCCTGCCGCGGCACAATGGATCGGCCGATCCTACTTTAATCTTGGTGAGTGTTACGAAAAGACGAATCAGATTCAGAAAGCAAAGGATGCATTCAACTTTGTCGTGAAACAGAATAAAGTATCGGAGCTCGTCACGGCGGCGGAGAAAAAATTGAAATCACTGGAGCAGTTGTGAGATTGTCGGAACGATTATCGCTGCTGCAACAGTGGATGACAACATTTGTGTTGTTGATTGTTATTGTAACAGTGCTCTCTGCGCAGGAGCCGGAGAAAAAGGAAGCGGCAAAAAAAGAAGTGGATTTGCAGAACGTTCAGACTCCGAAAGCAAATGCGCCATTGCCCAAAATCGATCTACCGGAATTTGTTATTACCGGTAATGAAAAAATCGATTTGAACATCGAAACGAAAAACGAAGACGATCAGGACAGAATATTTTCCCCTGCGATACCCGCTCTTAGTGAACGATCCATGAACGTTGGTGAAGCGTTGACGCCGAAACAGGTGAAGACATTTACAAAAACACCAAGTGCAATGAACGGGAAAGTATTTGCGGGATTCGGATTTTACGGTACTCCACAATTCAACGGATGGTTTGGCCAGTACGATCCGGCCAGTTCATTTGTTCTGAACGGTTATTATTCTGAAAGCAACGGTCATCTTCCCGACGCGGGATTCTGGAAAGGAGGATTCGGTCTCCGTGGATCATATTCGCTTCCGGATTCATTGTCCCTACTGCCGTTGGGGCAGTTGAGTGGAGAATTGAA
This sequence comes from Bacteroidota bacterium, assembly GCA_023229405.1. GTDB lineage: Bacteria > Bacteroidota > Ignavibacteria > UBA10030 > UBA8401 > UBA8401. Next base: position 14 of record JALNZH010000047.1, on the reverse strand, counting down.
ATATGGCCGTGAAG
>JALNZH010000401.1 GCA_023229405.1 Bacteroidota bacterium | reverse complement strand
AAATGTTTTACTTCGAAACAATGTTCGGTATTGTTTACGGTTTTTGAAGCGTTCGATGGACGCGGAAGCTATTTCCACGCCAGTTGCGCATCAGGCTAATCCTTTGCGCGTCAGAATTGTTTTGTACAATAGAATAATCTTTAATTGTACTCTGTTCGAGAACATATTTACTTCGGAATCCAACCGTTCTCTCGCACCTTTAAAATCTCCTTCGTGATATTTACTCACAACCTGGGCGGCATATTTATGGAACTCTTTGTGCGTTTCTCTTAATTCAATAAATTCCAAATCATTCTTAAATTTTTCTTCGGATTGTTCAATCCATTTTCCCAACGCACAATGATTATCTTTCTGAATTATTTCCGGGTCCAAATTTTCTGTGCTCACTCCGCTGATGAGGCGTTCCAAACGGTCTTTCCACGCCAAGTGGGCAGTGATTACTTCCTTCATATTCAGCCCCTCAAACGATTCTTCGTTACTGTCAAATTTTAGTTCCCCTGTGTGTTTCCCTGCTAAAGTATCCTTAAGCCAATGTAAGACACCCATATGATTATTATCCCCAAAAAATGAAAAATAGATCCTCCGTGAATTAACAGATAATTGCCCCCTTCATACATGAGGCACAATGCAGGACAATAATAGTAAGATTTTGTACATCAGTAAATGAGAAAATATCGATTCTCTGCGCTCTGATGTTTCATAGATGATCTGGTTTGAAAACAAAGGGGAAAATGATACTTTACAAATTAAAAGATTAGCTGAATTGGTTTTTTTATTTCACTATCTATTGTCCAGTAGGTACCATCTTCTTTCATGACAAGACTGGTTTTTGAAGCATAGAGTAAAACGACATTATCCAAATTCTGAATTTTGACAGGGATGTTTAGGCCTATAGAATTTTGTCCGTCAGGAATTTCAAGTCCCCAAAACCAAACAGATCCATCTTTGGTAAGTGCTAAATTATAATCATAATTAGATGAAACAGAGACAATGTCTGAAAGATGAAGAGCCTGCACTGGAATATTACTGTCGATATTTGTTCCATTCCCTAACTGACCATAATCGTTTGTTCCCCAAGCCCAGACAGTATTATCATTTTTTATACATACACAACGTCTTTGATATACATTTGAAAATTGTTTGATGTCTAAAACACTATCATACGTGATCTGATTCTTTTGGGGTTTTAATGTGTACACTGTTCCATCATTTTTCAACGCAACCATATCTGATATTGCATGTATATTGTTTACTCCTTCAACGATTGTTGGTTCAATGAATATTGTTGGTGATTCATGTTTTAGTTTTATATACCAAACAGTTCCATCGTCGCGTAACAAATAAAGATTTTGGGCATACACACTTAAAGATTTAATTCCACGTAAATATGATATTTTTATTGGAATGGTTACCATAGTATCATATCCTGGGGGTTCCAAATAGGTTAAATAATTTCCCCAAAACCAAATATTTCCCTCCTTGTCTGCGGCAATTGCTATACCTGCAAATAGATCGATTGCAATTGCGTTATGTATATTCAACACTCTGACCGGAGTTTCACTACTGGTGGTCGTTCCATTTCCCAAAGTACCTTGAAAATTAGGACCCCAAGTCCAAATGCTTCCATCGGGCTTAAGAATTGCATTGCAAAAATCTACTGCGAGTTGTCCATAATATTTACTTTCAACTTTCTCGCTTGGTTTTGCAGGATGAGAACAAGAAGAGTATTGAAATAACGAAATGGAAATTACGATAATACTCAAATGATTCGAACGTAATAATTTCTTTATGTTATCCTTCATACTTGTCCAAAAAATAAATCATAAAAGAGAAAAACTTATTCCTTCTTTTCTTGACGGGGTTCCGAAGGAATGCCGACATGGTATAAAGATTTGGTCGGCACAAGAAAAGAAGCACAAGAACCCCTTGCGAAATGTAACGCGCGCGATGAATCCCGTTCGCACTTGCGCGTAGATAGTAAAAAACGCCATCAAAAGTCCCTTCATGATTTCATACCCCCCTCCCTTGGTAAGGGGAGAAAAAGCTCACTCAATCTTCCTAAATTTCGCTCCATCACACATCTCATCCAACACTGTAAGAAATGTAGGGGAGGGCTTACTTTTCTCAACATAACATATCTTCCATTAATCCACTCGTTTCGATAAATTTTTGTCAATAAGAGTTTTATTTTTGGACAGCTATAATTTACTATAGTAGCAAGAGATTTTGATTCTTCTCGCAATACCGTAGTTACTAAACTTAATGATCTGTCTTTAAAAGATGAGCAATGGGATTAGCAGATGTACGAGGGCTACTACCATTACTACACGACAATCGCCTAACGACCATTTCAGTGTATTTGGTATATTCCAGTACGGATTTCGCTTTGAGTTGGATTCAAAAAATTGAAATTGCACTACGTCGGGACTGAAGAGGGGAAAAAACTACTCCCATATAAATAAAAATAGGAATTGATAAATTTCTCAATTCCCATATTTTGTACACCCGGAGGGATTCGAACCCCCAACCCTCAGAGTCGAAGTCTGATGCTCTATCCAGTTGAGCTACGGATGCGTTGAAAACATTGACGATACTTGAAACGATACATTCAGAAAATCGTCGTACTGTTGAATGTAATGTA
>JALNZH010000046.1 GCA_023229405.1 Bacteroidota bacterium | reverse complement strand
CAGAAAAAGCAAAGCAGGGGGCAAAACTGACCGCCAGTAATTATGCCTTCTCGCTGAAGGAAAAAGATCTGATCCCGGAAGGAATTACGTACGATCCCAGACAACAAAAATTTTACGTAAGCAGTATCTACAGGCGAAAAATTGTCGGCATTAATATGGATGGTACATCGTTCGATTTAATCGGCGAAGCACAGGATGGGTTATACAGCACACTCGGAATGAAAGTGGATGCAGCGAGAAACCATTTGTGGGTGATGGGTGTGATGAATACACCCCGAGCAAAGTCTATGAACGAAAGCGATTTCGGAAAATCAGCCGTCTTTCAGTACGAATTGGATTCACGGAAACTGATCCGAAAATACGTACTTGATGATACGCTGAAGCATCTTTTTAACGACTTGACGAGCGTGAATGGATCGCTCTACATTACGGACAGCGAAAACGGAACGATCTACCAGATCGACAAGGAAGCGCAGACCTTTACACGGTTCTTTCATTGGGACTGGATGTTCTATCCGAACGGCATCACCGCCACACCAGACAAAAAATATCTCTTCGTAGCACATTGGGCAGGTATCAGCAGAATTTCTGTTGCCGACACACAGATGGTGATGCTCCAGACAAAAACGACAACAACACTCACGGGGATTGACGGACTCTATTTTTATAACAATTCGTTGATCGGTGTTCAGAACGGCGCAGGACCGCAATCGCGTATTGTAAAGTTCGACCTTAATAAGACAATGGATGCGGTAACAAAAACCACCATCCTGGAATCGCAAAACCCACTCTACAATATTCCCACCACGGGAACAATAGTGGATGATGAATTTTATTTCATCGCCAATAGCCAGCTGCAGAATTTCGATGCACAGGGAAAAATATTCCCGCCAGAGAAAATGCAACCGACGTATATTTTAAAACTGAAATTGGATTCGAAAGAGTGACGGCATTACTGAAGCGATGTCATCTTGAGTGAGCAAAGATTTTTTCCATTGCCGACGACCGAAACGATCTCCGGCAACGACTATTAGCAGAAGAATGCTTCATCCCGACGAGGCATTCTAAAAACAACAGAGTGTCGTAGAGATTCGGAATGACATCTAAAGAGAGACAATCACCGTGCGTTAAGTACTATCGCACGGTGATTCTGTTTTAAACCATTCATAAAAAAAATCCCGCCGTGAAAGGCGGGATTGTGAAATAGCAACTACTAATACTTATAACCGGGCTACTGATTATCTACAGCACTTTCGATTGCGGATTGGATTGTCGGCGAAACTTTGCCGAGGAAATCATATCCGGTCGCTGTTTCGATGGCATCGACGCTCACACGGAATGTTTTCCAATCGTCGGTGCGGGCAATTAAAGCATTATCGTTCGGCATGTCGACGGCGATAACACGCGTTGTTGTCGTCACACGTCCCAAGTCGTTTGTTCCTTCGTCAATCACAACAACAATTTTCCATGTACGTGTGGGAATATTTATACGTCCCGCATCGATTGTACCATTCGATCCATATCCGCCGGAATAGATATACAGTTCTTTGCCAGCCGTGACGAGTGTGCGGAGATAATTCTCCATGGTCGCCCAGGGTCCCTGATTGTTGTTCGGAGCTTGCGGTACCATGTTCGTCATGAGGAAGGTAGCAGAGTTGTCAGCAACGGATGCAGTGCGATCTGCCGAAGGGCACATGTGGCCGCGGTCGTACCCGCTGCCGCTGTAACTGGTCGATCCAACATGATACCAAGCGGAAGGAAGCGTATTATCCGCACGGAAATCATCCTGTCGCGGTGTACTGCCAATCCATGATGCATTCAAATGCCATGCTACCCAGTTTGCTGTTCCTTTATCACGATGATAGGAAAGGACATACTGCGGTTTTTCCATTAAATAATTTGTTGTCAGGTTCACATCGTTTGCTGCGTTACTCGGATTGCCAAGAATCGTGTGAACACTGGTGGAAGTTGTTGTGTCACTTCCACCACCTCCTCCGCCGCCACCATAGGTGGTCAGATTAGCGGTAAGCGTGTAAGCGGTGGTTGTGCTGGAACCGGCAGATGAAAGAATCTCAATATAATATGCTTCGTTTGTCGTCGAATTGTAAGAAATGTTTTCGGAAACACCGGCCGCATTTGCAGAACTTGCTACTGTTGTACCTGCCGTATTCAATAATACGAGATCATAGTTTACACCGGCAGGAACGGTTAATCCAAGCGTAATGGTCTGCGTTGATGTTGCCGACAAAGTAAAGAAATCGATATCGGATGTTGTGCTGACCAAACCGGTCTGTGTTGCCGGTACAGAACCGACAGGATTGGCTGTGCCGGTGGTGTTATTCGGTTCTACTTCAGTTACCGTTGGTGTTGTAGCAAAATCGGAAATATTAATTTCATCATAATTCAATCGTACCGATGTGCTTCCAGTAGTCTTTCTGATTTCGAACCGGATTGTACCGGCAACATTGACAATGAACGTTGCCGTTGCCAGAGTTGTCGAAGTGGTTGTGATGGTGGATCCGGTTTGCGTCCACGAAGTACCGCTGTTGGTTGAGTACCACAACTGCCACGAACTGTTTGCATCGGTGCCGTATTTTGCATGTTGAATTGTTACAGTGCCTGCGCCATTCGTTCTGTTGAATTTCATTGTCAGCTTACCGGTGCTGCGGATGCGCGCACTTTGCGTTCCTACTTTCCGATCGCTTGTCGAATTTCCGATAACCGCATTGTTAAAACTCCATACGCCCGAAGCAAGAGTAACATCAGCTGTTGTATACGAGCCTTTCGTTCCTGTTTCGAACGATTCCCAAGCAGTGCTTCCGCCGCCGCCGCTTCCTGCATAATCATTGATAACAAATTCGTCAAAGTTCACACGATTAGTTGTACCGTCTGTTTTTCGTACCTCGAAGCGGATCGTACCGGTGATGTTCACGGTAAACGATGCAGTCGATAATGTTGTTACTGATGTGGTAATAGTTGCGCCGGTCTGCGTCCATGATGTGCCGCTGTTGGTGGAATACCAGAGCTGCCATGTGGTGCTTGCATCAGTGCCGTACTTTGCATGTCGCACTGTCACCACGCCAGCCCCGTCTGTACGGTTAAATTTCATTGTCAGCTTTCCGCTGTTGCGTGTACGGACACTCTTTGCACCTACTTTGGGATCACTGGTGGATGTACCGACCAATGCTTCATCCAGCGTCCATACACCGGAACCGAAGGTGACATCACCGACTGCGTAGGATGTTTTTGTCCCCGCTTCAAATCCTTCCGAAACCGTCACCGCCTCATTCATCTGATTCACGGATTCAATTACTTTTTTTTGTGTTGTGGAAGGTGGTTCTACAGGAGTTTGTTGACACGATGGAGCAACGAGCAGGAGGATGGCGGCTAGGGTGACCGCCATGGCGCGCGATAGAACGTTCATGGGATCCTCATTATGGTTGATGGGTTTGTTTAAGTTGGACGTGCAAATATATATAATACAATACGCTTTGTAAAGTGCCGGCGTATTATTTTTTTGTTGTGGAATGGTTTGGATTGGATTCTGTCACTGTGCGTCGACTGATGATTCGAAAGAGGATTGTATCGTGGTAGAAAGATGTGAAAAGAAATCATATCCTGTTAAGGATTCGACTGAATCGACACTGACGCGGAATGACCGCCAGTCATTATTTTTTTTTATCAGCTCATTTCTGTTTGGCATGATGACCGCAATGGTTCGGGTAGATGAAGTTACCCGCAATAGATCATTTGTTCCGGCATCAATCACGAGAATCGTTTTCCATGTCCTTTCCGGAATTTGTACTCGTCCGCTGTCCAGAAATCCCTGTAACCCATTCCCGCCGCAGTAGATATAGAGCTCCTTCCCCTGCAGAACCAGTTCGCGGCAATAAATTTCCAGAGCTGCCCAGGGTCCTTGATTGTTGTTCGGTGCCTGTGGAATCATGTTCGTCATTACAAATGTTGCCGAATTATTATTCTGTGTATTGGTTCTGTCGCCGGAAGGACACATATGTCCTCGGTCGTAGCCACTGCGTCGGTAACTTTCTTGGTGTACACGATACCACTGTTCCGGCAGAGTGCTGTCCGCACGGAAGTTATTGCTCCGTTTTATCTCTCCCAGCCATGTACTATCGATATGCCACGCTACCCAATTTGGAATGCCTGTTATCCGGTCATACGATAGCACGAATTGCGGCTTTACCATCAAATAATTGCGGGGTACGGTAGTAGTTGAAACTGCAGCACTCGGAATTCCCATCGCAAGATTTTCGGAAAGGGAGACGGAGTCGGTCTGTGAGACTAATGGTGAAACAAGAAAAACTATGAAAGAGAACAAACGATAAGCGAAATTCGTCATACGTAAATAATAGGGAAAAAATCGCCAAAATGTACAGATTCTGTAGACGATTGTCGTGTTGTAACTCCCTGCAAGATTTTTTATCTTTCATCTATTATAGAAAGGAAATGAGGCAATATGATGAAGCGTTGTGTTGTTGGTATTGCAGTACTGTGTGCTGCCGTTGTTACGGTGTTCATCACCGGATGTTCTTCCAGCAATGAAGGAACGGTGAATAAAGTGGATCAGCCTATACAACGAGCGGTCAGCGAACAGGATCGATCCTTGGCGATGCAATTATTTATCGACGGTTCGTTGAAAGAGAGCAAGGGAGAGTTTGCGGAAGCCATTCTTGACTATCAGGATGCTTTACGGTACGACCACGACCCTGCAATTTTCTTCGCTCTGGCGAAAAGTTATGCTCAGTTGCGTCGGTTCGCTCCCGCGTCAGAAAATGCTGCAATGGCAATTACTCATGATCCCAAACGGGTGGAATATCGCGAACTTCTCGCTCAAATTTTTATCAATTCCGGACAGTTTGAAAAAGCTGCTGTAGAGTACCGAATGATTCTTCAGCTCGATCCTCAAAATGTTACCGCCACGTATACTTTAGCACAATTATTAGAGCGTGTAAAACCGCTGGAGGCGCTGGAATTATATAACGTATTGGTCGCACGTCAGGGACCGACCTGGGAAGTGATGTTGCAGATTGTTCAATTGAACAGTATGCTGCAGCGGCACGACAAAGCAGCGGAAGCATTAGAACAGATGCTGAAGATCGATCCCTCCAACCTGCAGCTGAAACAGAACCTGGCAGAAGCGTACCTCCGATTAAAACAATTCGAAAAGGCGCATGATGTGTTGAGTGATGTCTTAGAGAAAAATCCGGACAATGTGATGCTGCGTGCAACGCTTGCGGATGTCTTCCTGCAACAAAATGATTGGGCGTCCGCAAAAAAAGAGTTAACAACAATTCTTGCTTCGGATTCGCTTGATCCGGATACACATCTGCGTATCGGCATGGCATATTATGCACGTACAATCAAAGATACGCTCGTCATTCCTGAAGCCATCGATGTCTTCAAACAGTACGAAAAAAATTATCCGTCCGATGCGCGTCCGTACGTGTTTCTTGGGGTACTGCACCGCGGTATACGGAAAGATTCCGCAGCGGAAAACTATTTTACGCGCGCCACACAGGCGGCAAACTGGAACGGCGATGCCTGGTGGCAGCTGGGATGGATGTATTTCGACAAGCAGGATTTTATGGAGACGATCTCCATTTTGAAGAAGGCGAAACAGTATGTGCCGGAAGATTTTCGGATTTTTATGCTGCTCGGAATTGCATACAACCGTGCGGGACTTCAACAGGATTCACGCGTTGCGCTGGAGCGCGCAGTCGAACTTAATCCGCGGGATTTGAATGCACTCTCGTCGTTGGGATTGACCTATGACGCATTGGAAATGCATGCGGAATCGGATTCTTCCTATGAACGTGCATTGCGCATCGATCCTGCATTTGCACTCGTGTTGAACAATTATGCTTACAGTCTTTCTGAACGCGGATTGCAGTTGGATCGCGCAGAAAAAATGTCCAAGGCATCGCTTGCTGCCGATTCGCTCAACTCATCGTATCTTGATACGTATGGATGGATTCTGTTCCAAACAGAACGGTATGCTGAAGCATTGCCGTACATTCAGCGGGCAGTCGAACTGGGTGATGCTAGTGCAGTCGTGCTGGAACACCTCGGCGATACGTTCGCGAAACTGAACCGGATGGATGAAGCAAGAAAATACTGGTCCATGGCCCTGGAAAAAGATCAGAAAAATATCGCCCTGAAAGAAAAACTGGCACGGGGAACCTTGTGACAATCACCAAGATTTTTCCGTTTGTCCTGGCGTTGCTGCTGTTTAGCTGCGCAACAGCACCGAAACCGGCAGAGAACAGCGTACTTACAGCGGACGAAGTCCAACACCGGCTGATGCGCAGCAGTAATTCGTTGCACGGTTTTAGTGCGGACGGATCCTTCACCGTCACTACTCCTACCATGAATCAATCAGCAGGATTTGAACTTGCCACGCGCGGTGCAGATTCGGTGATGATGAACCTCTTTGGTCCGTTCGGCATTACGGTCGGTTCGGCACTTTTCACTAAAAGCGAATTCATCGCGTACAACGCCCTCAAAAACACCGTCTACCGCGGATCGCCCGAACGGCAAATGCGTATGCTTCCCTTCGTGAAAGAAATTCCTTTCGAATTGATTATGGGAACACTGCAGGGAATTCATCTCTTCCCCAACATAGCTTCGATCGACAGTTTTACAGTACAAACCGACGGATCCTATTCTTTCGCCATTGTATACGAAAACGGTTCGCACGATTCATTTTTCTACAATGGCAGTGTGAACCGAATCATTCGGTGCAATAGAATAAATGCACAAGGAACTTCACTCTGGAGTATCCGGTATTCGTACAAACGGAATGATGTAGGAGAAGTTCTCCCCGAACAAGTGGAAGTGTTCATCCCTTCAAAAGAATCTACCCTTTTACTCGAATATGGCAGTTTCGCCGAAGGCCCTGCGGCAGCCGACTTCACTCTTCCCTACCCGGAAGATGCGGAGGTCATAACAATCGAATGAGTTCACTTCGTTCATATGTGCTTTTGGTCATCACCGTCTGTTCACTGCTCCCCGCCAGTCAAACGGATATCAAGCGGAAGGATCAACAACTAAAACGCCTTCGCGCCGAAATTCAGCGGTACGAACAACAGATTGAAGAGAGTGAAAAAAAAGAAAAAGCAACGCTCGGCAGACTGGACATTATTGAAAAAAAAGCGAACCTTGTTCGCACGCTCCTGGAAGGACTGCGTGAAGAAGAACAGCTGATCCGCTTATCCATTGACAACTCGCGCGAAATCGTTTCGCAGCTGGAGAAACAACTCACCTTCCTCAAAAATCATTACGCCAACTACGTAGCGTCCGTGTATAAATACGGCAAAGTGTATGATCTAGAGACCATTCTTTCCTCGAACTCCATCAACCAACTGTACATCCGCATCGAATATATGAAACGGTTCTCGGACCAGCGGAAGAAAGATCTGGAAAAGATTGTTGCAAAGAAGGAACAGATCGAGATTGAGCACAGCACGCTCCAAGAAAAACTTTCCATGGAGCAGCAGCTAATCTCTGAAAAGATTAAGGAAGAGAACGCGCTCAACAAAACAAAAGAGCGGCGAAAAAATGCTCTGATGGAGATCCGTGAAGATAAGTCTCAACTGAGAGAAGTGCTTACCCGTAAAATCTCCGCAGCAAAACAATTGGAAAACCTCATTACAGACCTGATTGAAAAAGAACGGATCAGAAAAGAAAAAGCAGAGCGGGAAGAACGGGAACGGAAGGAACGTATTGCACGCGAACGAGCGGCACAGCGGGAACGCGAACGGCTTGCACGCATTGAGCGGGAAAAAGAACTTACAGAGCTGAAAAGGAAAAACGATCTTGCCAAAGCAAAAGAGAAAGAGCGGGAAATTGCCGAAGCAAACCGCCGTGCGGTGCAGCGTGAAAAGGAATATGAGATTGAAGCTGCACGTGTTGAACTGGTGATGCGCCCGCTGAATGAGCGGAAAGGAAAACTGATGTGGCCCGTATCCGGCGGACGCGTGGTAGCGGAGTTCGGGAATCAGGTGCATCCCGTTATGAAAACAATCACGACAAATACCGGCATCGATATTTCCACAAAAGAAAATACGCCTGTCCGGTGTGTAGCGGATGGTGAAGTGGCACTTATTCATTGGCTTCCGTCATACGGCAATCTTATCATCATCAATCACAGTCACGGATACCGGACTGTATACGCCCATTTGTCGGAAATGTCTGTTATTACCGGACAGCAGATTAAAGAAGGAACAGTCATTGCTAAAAGCGGCGAATCGGTTTCAGGCAATCTGCTGCATTTTGAAGTATGGAAAGAAAAGGACAAACAAAATCCGCGCGAATGGCTTGCACGGCGATGAAAATACTTGACAGCGCCTTAGTTTCGTCATTCTAAATCCCGAACAGAAATAGTTTGAGACAGGCATATTTCGGTATTTTTCAAGACGTTGAAACGAGTTCAACATAATGTAAAATTAAGGAATTCAAAGAACCTTTCTATTACAGTGAATCATTATCCATTCCTTGCATTTCTATCTTTGTTTTTAGTAATTATTGAACACCAACAGTTGTAGACAAAGGATAATCTGTGGCAAAACGAATTGAAAAGACGGAATCACTAAAATCAAAACGCAGCGATGTAGAAGCCGTGCGTGAACTTAACGAATCGTTCCAGTCAATGCGCTCCGAAATCGCCAAAGTGATCATCGGTCAGGACACGGTCATCGAGCAGTTGTTCATTTCCCTCCTCTCGCGCGGACATTGCCTTCTCGTCGGCGTGCCAGGCCTCGCCAAAACTCTGCTAATCAAAACATTGGCAGATGTGCTAGACCTGAAATTCAACCGCATTCAATTTACACCGGATCTGATGCCGAGCGACATTACCGGCACGGAGATTATCGAAGAAGATAAAAAGAGCGGGGGGAAAGTCTTTAAGTTTGTCGAGGGACCTGTGTTTGCCAACATTGTTCTCGCAGACGAAATTAACCGCACCCCTCCGAAGACTCAGGCGGCGCTGCTGGAATCGATGCAGGAACACAAAGTGACCGCTGCCGGAAAAACTTATACACTGGATGAACCGTTTTTCGTTCTCGCCACGCAGAATCCCATCGAACAGGAAGGAACATATCCGCTACCGGAAGCGCAATTAGATCGGTTCATGTTCAACCTGTGGCTGGAATACCCTTCGTTTGAAGAAGAGAAACAGATTGTCAAATCCACTACCAGTCAGTACTCTCCAAAACTGAAACATATATTGAATGCCGATACCATCATCGACTATCAGGACCTGGTCCGCAGAGTGCCGGTGGCGGACAATGTAATCGATTATGCCGTCAGCCTTGTTGCAAAAACGCGGCCGAAAGATTCTCGCTCACCGCAATCAGTGAAGGATTGGCTGACGTGGGGCGCAGGACCGCGCGCGTCGCAATATCTTATCCTTGGCGCCAAGGCACGCTCGATTTTAAATGGAAAATATACGCCGGACATCGACGATGTGCGCGCTGTGGCGATCCCCGTGCTGCGGCATCGCATTATTCCCAACTTCAACGCTGAAGCGGATGGTATTACGGCAGTACAAATTATTGAAAACCTGCTGAAATAAGCGATGAAGAAGCGAATACTGCTCCTCTTCGTCATGCTCTCTGCGGTCGGTTTTTCACAAACAAAAATTTCTCCGCAAATCAATACGGATAGTACAGTGTCCGCACTGTATGCTGAAGGAAATTATTGGAAGTTGATGGGAATTTACCATCAACGTTCGCTCGATTCTCTCTCGGCACAGGTTACACCGCACTCAGCGAATCGCAGCACGCGCAGGAATTCCTGAAACAGTCCATCGCACTCGACTCTTCCAAACTTCAATACCAATTCCAATTGCGCGTGTCCTTTCTCAATCGGGATTATACCTCGATGCGATCCGGGAATTGAACACCTGCATCGCAATAGATAGCAACTATATTTCCGCGCGCTTTCAGTTTGTATTGACCTATGTCATCCAAAAAAACGTTCCGGAACAGGAGATGTCGGTCTTTTCGTGATGTATCGAACTCAATCCGAATAATTTTCTCAGTTTGTTTTACAAGTCCGAAGCGTTAAAACGGTTTGGCAAACCGGATTCCGCCTCACAATACCTTTTTCGATTACTTTCAGTGAATCCGCGATCTCTTCCAGCACTGATTCGATCCGTGGGGGGAATAAAGATCTTGTGTTTCAGAACGGAAAATGTTACCGGAAACTCGGGTATCTGCCGCAGGCAAAAATATATTTTAAATGTGCCACTGCAATAGTTTCCGCCAACGCATTATATCATGCTCAACTCGCGTATGTGTATACTCGGGTGAAGAATATGATTCCTCGGCGGTTGCCTTTCTGCTTGCTATTGCCAACGATAATACAAATCCGCAACTCTATATGAACCTGGCGCTTGTGTACAAAAAATTGGATACAACGAGCATTGTCACCCAAGCATACAACAACGTTATCCGGGTGTTGCATCCGGAACTGATAGCCTATCCGTATAATGACCTTGCGACATTCTATCTTCAAAAAACCATGTGGCGCAATGCAATTGCGGCATATCAACGAACGCTAGATGGTAATCCAGATTTGAACGATTCCTATTATTTCATTGGGATGTCGTATATGAATTTGTCGGAACATCAGATTGCAACTATAATGTACGGCCATAGCTGTCCAAAATAAAACCCTTATTGACAAAAATTCATCGAAACGAGTGGATGTATGGAAGATATTTTTTGTTGAGAAAAGTAAGCCCTCCCCTACATTTCTTACAGTGTTGGATGAGATGTGAGAGGGAGCGAAATTTAGAAGGATTGGGCGAACTTTTTCTCCTTCTACCAAGGGGGAGATACAGAGGGGGCCTGAAATCATGAAGGGACTTTTGATGGCGTTTTTTGCCATCTAGGGGCAAGTGTGAACGGGATTCATTGTGCGCGTTACATTTCGCAAGGAGTTCTTTTTGCTTCTTTTCTTGATACGTCAAGAAAAGAAGGAATACGTTTTTCTCTTTTATGATTTATTTTGGACAAGTATGATGTACGGGCACATTCCTTCGGAAGACAGAAAACAATCCGGAAAAAAAGGAGGAACGCTTTACTACGGAAAAGATGATTGCGTATCTAACAAAGGTGAAAAAAAACAGATAATTCAACGCTTTACTATTTCATCCTAAACATTTTCCCATTTTTCCCGTATCTTTCCCCATGTCCTCAAACAACCATTATCGGAAACAATCGATCTTCGGTACAATGAAGAACGACATCCGCAATTCCCGCGCATACAATACTTTCCGGAAAGAATCCAAGGAGGTCACCGATTTTTATTTGACGGATGAACAGCGTGAACGGCTGAAGAACATGAAAAACGTAAAACGTTCTCTTTATCAATCCGGCTGGATTATGCGCGCCATGTTTCAGAAACTGACTCCCGCCAGACAACTGATGTTCATCATTGGCATTGTGCTGCTCTTACGAGTGAACGCATCCTTTGGTAATGTGAATATGCTTAGCATCGATTTCAATGCGCTCTTCGGCGGTGGACTGTTGGTACTTGTCATCCTTCTGGAATTAAAAGACAAACTTCTGGCACACGATGAGCTGGAGGCGGGACGAAAAATTCAGGAATCGTTGATGCCAGAGAGAATGCCACACGTACAAGGATGGAACTTGTGGCTCTACACACAAGCGGCAAACGAAGTTTGCGGCGATCTCATCGATTTTTTGAAACTGGGTGAGGGACGGTTCTCCATTGCGATGGCAGATGTTGCGGGAAAAGGTTTGCACGCCGCGCTCATTACGGCAAAACTACAGGCAACAATCCGTGCACTGGCAGGCGAGATCAACTCGTTACCGGAATTGATCGGGAAGATAAATGTTATCGTCCACCGTGACAGTCCGTCGCATATTTTTTCATCGTTGGTATACGCCGAATGTTCGGAAGGAAACGGAACAGTCCGGTATGTAAATGCGGGACATTTTCCTGCGTTGATCATCCGCGCGTCAAAGATTGAAGAGTGTGCAAAAGGAGAAGCGGCGCTGGGTCTTGTGAGATCGATGAAATTCACAGAACAGAGTGCAACTCTTCACAGCGGTGATCTGTTCGTATTGTACTCGGACGGTTTAACGGAAGCCGGGAACGAACAGGGAGAATTTTTCGGCAAAGAACGATTGCTGTCTGTACTAACCGCCGCCGCCGGAACGCCGGAACAGATAGGTTTTGCGGTATTGCGGGAGATCGAACAATTCACCGGCACATCGGCTCCTACCGACGATCTTTCCATTATTATTGCTCAACGAAGATGATTTTTTTTACCCCACAACATTTTCCACCAACGCCCAAATGACGAATCATCCTGCAGAAAAAGGGATACGGTCCGCCGCAATCGGCATTGTGGTCAACGCCTGCCTTGCACTTACCAAAGGAATCGCCGGATATTTCGGGAATTCGTACGCATTGATCGCCGACGCCATCGAATCAACATCCGATGTCGTCAGTTCGATGATTGTGGTCAGCGGACTACGCATCGCTGCAAAACCGCGTGATGAAAATCATCCATACGGCCATGGTAAAGCGGAACCGATCGCCGCCGTGATCGTTGCTCTCTTTTTATTTGGCGCCGCCTTCACCATCATCTTCCAGAGCATCCACGAGATCATTACGCCGCATCATGCTCCCGCTCCGTTCACGCTGATTGTGTTAATTATTGTCGTCATCACGAAGGAATCACTCTTCCAATTTGTTTTCCGCGTCGCACAAGATGTGGGTAGCACCGCTGTCCGGACCGATGCCTGGCATCACCGCAGCGATGCCATTACCTCCGCCGCCGCGTTTGTTGGTATTGCCATCGCTTTGGTCGGCGGAGAAGGTTTTGAAAGTGCCGATGATTGGGCTGCACTTTTCGCATCGGTAATCATCATCTATAACGCATACACTCTTTTTCGCCCTGCGTTGGATGAAGTGATGGACGCTGCCCCTCCGGCCGATATTAGCCGACAAGTTCGGGAAACGGCAATGGCGGTCAGCGGTGTCGTTGGATTGGATAAATGTTACGTGCGCAAGATGGGGTTAGAGTATTTTGTAGATCTTCATGTGGTGGTAAACGGTAGTCTGACAGTCCGCGAAGGCCATCTCATCGGCCACAACGTAAAAGACACCGTCTGTGCTTCAAATCCGCGTATAGTCGATGTGTTGATTCATATCGAACCGGAATCATTCGTGTAAAACGCCTCCTGTAAAAACAAAGTGAATCATTTTCAAGATTACGTCATGCCAAATCCTGAATATAACAATTCAGGACAAGCTAGTGTCCTGTACCAATAATACCTTAACTAAGTCGTCATCCCCCCAACGGGGCCGTTGGCCGAATGTCCCGCCTTTGGGGACTTCGCCGTGGCGGGACTCAAAAAGCGGAGATTTTGTCGGGCATCTAAATATTGGATTCCCGCCAGAAACATGCGGGAATGACGGTTAGTTTTTTAAATTGAGTGTCGTGAGTTTATTAAATTGGATTGAATATTTGGCCCGACTTATTAAAAGTTTTTTCGATACAGGACACTAGTTCTGCCTTTCGGATTCCGAAGAGCGCGGGATTCAAAAATGCAGAATTTCGCCATCTTATCACGAAAAACACTGTCGTTGTTACATGCCGTTCACGAAGTGGCCACTTCGTGTAAGCTATCCCTTCCGGACATAATAAGGTTATATGTTGTCAAACAGACCCACAACTGAGCATGAAGAATTGTATCTCATTTGGTAAAACTGTACTTTATGCATTATCAGGTGTACATTTAGGGGGAAATGCGCAGTGAGCTGGCAGGCTTCCAATTTTGGACATTTTTTTCTTGTCGCAACAATCATCTCCATCATCGTTGCATACCGGGCATCTCGGCGTACTTTTCCCGGCAACCGGTATCTTGTCTTCTTTATCCTCTCCTCAATGATATGGACATTAACGAGCGCACTGGAATGGTACAGCGTATTACCGGAGGACAAAGCCTTCTGGTCACAGCTGAGTTATTTCGGCATCGTTAACGTTTCTCCCGCTTGGCTCTGTTATTCCATTGCGTATTGCGGATTATCACACCTTCTCACAAAACGGAACATCGTCATCCTCTGGACCATCCCAGCGGTAACACTAATACTTGCGCTGACCAATACATATCACGGATGGAACTGGCCGTCGTATCACATGGTCGATGATCCGCTGGGTAATTATATGTTCTACAATCACGGTCCGTCGTTCTGGGTGTTGACTGCGTATTGTTATGTAGTGAACATCGCTTACAGCATGTTGATGGTCCGACAATCTTCACGGATGTATCCTTCGTTCAAAATGCAGGCGGTCATTCTTTTTATCAGTGTCAGTCTTCCGTGGATCGGTAACATTCTCTACAATACGCGCATTGTAACAATTATTGATCTGACGCCGGCCGCATTTACATTAACCGGTGCGCTGCTACTCTGGAATATGAAACAATTCCGCCTGTTCGACCTTACCCCGATTGCACGTGATACGCTCTTCACACAGTTCCGGCAGATTGCCATCGTTCTGGATTCCCGAAATCGGATCGTCGATGTGAATCCTTTCGCATTGAACCATTTTAATTTTCCCCGTTCTCCCGTCGGGAAACAAGTAAGCGAGGTATTCACCTACTGGCCAGAGCTGCTCTCGTTTCTCCGCGCAGACAATATTGCGGAATTGGAACTGAAACTTGTTCAGAATGAGACAACTGGTTGGTTTTTGGTCTCACGAACCCCTTTGGTGAGCGCGGATGCGACGCAGACCGGCAGCTTGCTTATCTGCCGGGATATCACTCTGCAAAAAAATGCTGAACTCGAACGAGAGATGCTTATCACCGAATTGCAGGAGGCTCTCGCCAATGTAAAAACTTTAGGAGGGCTCCTTCCAATCTGCGCCAGTTGTAAAAAGATCCGCGACGACGAAGGATATTGGAACCAGGTGGAGAACTATATTGTGAAACATACCGATGTAAAGTTTACACACGGCATTTGTCCCGATTGTGGGAAAAAAGCGCTGGATGATTATTACCGGACAAAACAGAGGAAAGTGTTGCAATGACGTTCGCCCGGAATCTCTTTTCGTTCGCCGGAAGTTATGGCGTAATCGTTACTGCACCGATGTTCTTTCTTGAAGTGCAATTGAATATCGATTACCCTCCCGCCATCACACACCCTGAATATTTTTACGGATTTATCGGCGTTACACTCACCTGGCAGTTCCTCTTCATCATGATCGCACGGGATATTCGCCGATACAGAATGATGATGATTCCTGCAATACTCGAAAAATTTTTATACGCCGTCGCCGGTTTTGTATTATTCACACATGGACGGGTAAGTTCGATGATTGCGTCATTTGCCGGGATCGATCTAGTATTTGGAGCCTTATTTATTGTTGCATTCATCAAAACAAAAGAACAATCTCCATTTACACCATGACTTTTCTGCAAAACATTACCCTTCTTTCAATCGCCGGCTTTGGACTGTTAATTCCGAACGGAATGTTTTTCTATTATGTGTTCGCAGAATTTTCTTCGTTCACAGCAGTTGTCACAAACTGGCTGGCGATGGGATTTATTATCGATGCATTTATGGCAATGGGATTATTGGCGTGGTGGGTCGCCAAAAACCCCATCGGCACTTACACCTGGAAAACATTCATCCTGCTTAGTCTACTGGGAGGATTGGGTTTTTCTCTTCCATTCTTTTATTATTTGAATAAAAAACAACTCTCTATGGTGTGATTTACCACCATGGCATCTGTGGTTTGTCCTACCATTTTACCCGCTAATTTTGTAGTTTTACGCCATGAATTACGAAGAATATTTCCAGCAGTTCCGCACGAATATCGTCGGTATTGATGCATCATTTCGTTCGAACTACGGCGTTCAACAGCTGATTTACGCGGATTGGACCGCCAGCGGAAGGCTTTATAAACCGATCGAAATGAAAATGCTCGAATCGTTCGGTCCGTTCGTTGGCAACACCCATTCGGAATCTTCCGTGACCGGCGGATTAATGACACATGCATACCATCATGCACACGAGATCATTAAAAAGCATGTGCATGCCGATGTGGATGACGTGCTGTTGTTTGTCGGAGCCGGCATGACTGCCGCAATCAACAAGTTTCAACGGATTCTCTGTGTTAAAGTACCGGAAAAATTTCGCACTGCAATAACAATTCCCGACAATGACCGGCCGGTGGTGTTCGTTACCCATATGGAACATCACTCCAATCAAACCACCTGGTACGAAACAATCGCGGATGTGTGCGTGCTGGAACCGACGCACGACGGACGGGTAGATGTACAAAGCTTACGTAGCGCACTGAAACAATACGCCGGACGTTCCATGAAAATCGGTTCGTTCTCCTCCTGCTCCAATGTTACCGGCATCTTCTCTCCGTATCATGACCTGGCAAAGGTGATGCACGAACATGGCGGCATCGCCATCATAGATTTTGCAGCCAGCGCACCGTATGTAGCAATCGACATGCACCCGGCAGATCCGCAGCAGCGGTTGGATGCGGTGATCTTTTCTCCGCACAAATTCCTTGGCGGTCCTGGCACACCTGGAGTACTCCTCTTTAATAAAAAATTGTACACCTTACAATCTCCCGATCAACCCGGCGGCGGCACAGTATTGTGGACAAATCCATGGGGAC
>JALNZH010000400.1 GCA_023229405.1 Bacteroidota bacterium | reverse complement strand
GCGTAATTAAACAACTCGCGGTCTGCCTGAACCGCAATGCCGAACGACGCTTCGATCGGCACGAACATCAACACGAGTTCCGGAGAATTTAAAATTTCCGCCGTCTGATAGTTCTTGTCCCCCAATAGTTTTAAGTGATTCCGCAAGGATGCGACATGCTCTTTTTTAAACTGCTCACGTTCTTCGTCGTTGTTTGCATTCACCAGCGCTTCATATGCCGTCAGCGACACTTTCGAATCGATAATGATATGTTTGTTGTCCGGTAAATACACAACCACATCCGGCCGGATCGTTTCCCCGTCCACATTCTTCGTCGACACTTGAATTTTATATTCGCGGTCCTTCTCCAGTCCAGATCGCTCCAGAATCTTCTCTAAAATAAATTCGCCCCAGTTTCCCTGGGTTTTCGTATCCCCTTTCAATGCGCGGGTGAGATTATTCGCTTCTTCACTGATTTTGGTATTCAGTTCGGAAAGGCGTTTTACTTCGTCCTTCAAACTCAGCGTATCGCGCGACTCCTTTTCGTATGTCGTTTCGACCTGTTTTTTAAATTCTTCGATCCGCTCTTTCAGCGGAGATAGGATCGAATCTAGCGACATCTTGTTATGTTCGGTAAATGACCGGCTTTTTTCTTCAAGAATGGAATTGGCAATATTCTTAAATTCTGCGGTCAGTTTTGTGTTGGTCTGTTCCAATTCCATCTTTTGTTCGTCGCTACGAGTAACAAGATTTTTATTTTCAGTTTGTGATTCGGTAAGCTGGCGTGTCAAATGCAGGGTGTTATTCCGTTCGTTGTCCAATAGCGTTTTCGTTTCATCCAGCGACGATTCAATGTGTTGTTTCGCCTCCTGTAGCTGTGCCGAAAGAATTTTTAGCTGTGAAATTTCTCTCTGTGCAGCGTCGTATTGATCGTTCGAGAAGGGTAATGGCAGCTGAAATTTTGATTTTGCAACGAACCAGCCGACCGTCGCTCCTATGACTACGCCAAGAAGAAGAAAAAGACTATCCATAATTACATTATTTTCGTACAAAAAATATACAGAACAACGATGAGGATGGAATACATCATCACTCGTGCATAGAACATACTCCAATTTTTGATGCGATTCCAGACATAAGAAACCGCCACCGTTGCGGCGATGAGAAGAACCGTCATCACGATAACTTCGGGTACGGTCTTCGTCTTTCCAATGATGAATGCAAGACTTTTATTATCCCAGAACATTCCATAAATCGCCAGTAGGTGACCTGCATACGCCACGAGTGATTCCGAACCGACAACACTAACCATCGAACGGCCAGAACGAGCTGTCTGCTCCCAGTACCACAAGGTAGAAAGAAGCATCATCACAATGCCAAGACGGATAAAGAAAAATCCGGGACTCGCCCGCCAGAAATTATGTTCCGGAAGAACAGTGAGGGGAAGCAGATCCGCCACAATCGAACCCACGATAAAAACAATACCGCCAATCATATATCGTTTAAAGACTTCCTTTTCACCGATCGTCTCTTTCCACCATACTAACAATTGCGAGGCAAGTCCGCCGCAGAAAACGAACGCCATCCACGGGAAAAGCGGAAACTGGGAACGATGGGCGGCAGTGAAATAATTCGCAATCGGTTCCGGAAGCAGATGATCGATATTCCGGTCATACATCCACGGAGCACCGAAAATGACCGCCGTGGCAAATGCGGCTATTGCAATAAAATATCGTCGTTGTGTTCGTGTTACTAATACCAGAGCAAGCAGCGTTAACAACGAAACGGCAATGGCATGGAGTACGTCGATCTTCCAGAACGCTCCCCACTCCAACCAAGAAATGCTCATCAATTTTGAGAGGGAAAAGAACGGTAAATGCAAAGCATATCCGACCGCCAACACCTGAAGAATTCGCCCCAGTTGTTTCCAAAACACCGGCGAGAATGTCAGATAATCATTCCATTTACGCTGTGCAATCAACACAAAGGAATATCCGGCAATGAACAAAAATGAGGGCGCAACCAGGCCGTTGATGAAGTTCAACACTTTAAACCATGCTTCTTCTTTGATGGACGGGATCAAAAATGCATTAAAGACATGAACTTCAATCATGACGATCACCGCCCAGCCGCGGAGCAGATCGATATAGACAAAACGAGATTTTGGTTTTTCCATCAGTATGGCCGAGTTAAGAACAATGTGATGAGAATGAGTGCGACAAGAATCTTTGCGGTTCTCGCCGCCGTCGTAAATCGCTGTTTGAATGTATACCAACCGAATGTACAAAGCGAGATCACCGTTAAAACGAACAGAAATACACCGGTTGCTTCCACAACGGAAAGTCTCGGCAAGATGATCTGCTGCAGACCTTTGTTCATTGCCGATCCGTAGATGATGATAAGATGAACAATATAGATGAACAACGATTCTCTTCCCATCATCTGTGGAAGTTTTGAAGGCAGAGTTATAGAATGTTCGGCAAAAAAGACACCGCTCGTCACTACGATGACGAATCCAACGCGGGCGAAAACAATCAGCGGATTTGCTTTCCACACATCATGCGCCGGATAGACATTCAATGGCACATTCAACAGGAGAAACATTGCCGCCATCACCATCAAACCGATCACTACGGATCGCTGCATGAGATTCACCGCATGATGATGCTCTTTAGCATTGATG
>JALNZH010000045.1 GCA_023229405.1 Bacteroidota bacterium | reverse complement strand
ATTATTCTCGGTCGATTATTTATTATCGCAATTTATCGGCGAAGCGCACAATTTGTTCCTGGTCGGCATCGTGGTGATTGCGGGATTGGTTTCCGTTACCGGCAGTCAATCCCTCCTCCGGTCAATGAATGTTACCACCAGCACTGTATTGATGCTCGGCTTATTTATTTTGTTGGTCAACAAAGTGTTTATCCATGCGCCATTGTATGTTGGATTTAACATATTACCATTCATTCATTATCACGGATCGACATTTTCCGGTCCGATCGGTTCTAACAGTATTGTTTCCATGGTCGCGCTCGGTCTGATTATTTTTTGGCTCGTCTGGCTGGAAATGAGTGAGCTGCAACGAATGAAAGAATCGCAACACTCTTCCGTTTTTCATCGCTCTATTATTAGCAGTGGAATATTTTTGTTCGGCGTTTTTGTGATTTGTTCAAAAGAAATGGTGCCGAACGGAGATGGAAATGCCGACGCAGTCAACACGGTGAATATGCTTGTATCTCTCTGCTGCATCGGTGGATTGGCTGGAGTATTCATTTCCACATTTTCTTCTGTCGGATCGATGTTTGCGAATACAGTGTATCCGCAATTCCGCACATCGGTGGGGAGTGAGAAGCAATTGTTAGTGACAAAATTAGCAACGGTGTTTTCTGTTATTCTTTCGATCCTGTTTATTCCTGCGGTGAGGGATGCCGGGTCTGAAATTATCATGTGGTATATTTATTTCCTGGCAATGTTCTCAGCGCCAATTGTGACGGCATTTTTTTTCTCGATGATCGGTGTGTGGGGGAGTCCGTTGGTATTGTCCATCAGCATTATGTTTGGCTCGGTGTATACGGTGGTTGAATTTGTTGTTCAAACATTTTTGGGTTCGTCATTAATCGTCGATACTTCCAATGTTTTTGTTCTCACATTTGTGGGAGCGTTAGTGACCGTGGTGGTGTTCCTCCTGTTTGGGAAAGGATGGGAAATCATCTCTCTCCGGAAGGTATTATCACGAACCAAGACATTATAATCAGCATGTTGTTTGTATTATTGTATATGAGTTTGTCGTACACATCGTTTCATTAACTAACTTACATTATCCATAAATTCACAGGAGGCATCTATTATGCGAAAGATACTGTTTTGGTTGTTCATTTCGCTTAGCGTAACAATGTTCGCGTTCGCGAGCAGTGTTAAATTTCAAGTGAACATGAAAGTGCAGAGCCAGCTGAAGACGTTCGATCCACAGAAGGACAGCGTATTTCTGCGCGGCGATTTTTACACGGGGGTAGGGAATTGGTGGGAAACCAATGCTATGAAACTGGGGGATGTTGATGGCGACAGCATTTTCGTCGGAACGTTCGATGTTGGAACAGTGCCGAAACGTTTAGTGAAGTATAAATTTGTCATGCGTGGTATTACTGCTGCGGGCGATCGTTGGGAAGTGGATATGGGTTCGTATAAAGATCGGACCGATACTGTTCCATCTTCACCATGGACATTGCCGGTGGTATGGTTTAACAATGACAGCACATCGGTCTATTTTGATAATGTGGTCACCTTCAAAGTGAACATGAATTATCAAATGAAATCCGGTCAGTTCACTAAAGGAGCAGATTCAGTTGTGGTTCGCGGCGACTTTAACGGTTGGGGTGGAAAAACCCATGTGTTGGCCGATGCCGATGGCGACAGCGTGTATACGGGTGCATTTAACATCACCTCTGCGAAAAAGATTATCTATAAATTTGTGAAAATTCGTGCCGCTGGTGAAGGTTGGGAAAGCAGCCCGGATAGAGTGGCCGATAACCTGACAGGCCCGATCACAACACTGCCGATCGTGTGGTTTAACAATATCGATCCTGCACACGGTCAAGTGACATTTAAAGTAAATTTGAGAGTTCAGACACTGCTAAAGAAATTCGATCCGGCCAAGGACAGCGTCTTCCTGCGCGGTAATTTCTATACCGGTGCGGGTAACTGGTGGGAAACCAACAGCATGAAATTGTCTGATGCGAATAACGACACGATCTATGAAGGAACATTCGATGTCGGTTCGGTGCCGAAACGCTTAGGACAGTTCAAGTTTATCTTGCGTGGTGTGACAGTTGCCGGCGATCGTTGGGAAATTGATAAAGCTGATGGTGTTAATAAAGATCGCACTGATACAGTACCGACGACCCCTTGGGCATTGCCGGTGGTATGGTTTGATGGCGACAGTACGTCGGTCTATTTTGATAATGTGGTCACCTTCAAAGTGAATATGATGTATCAGATGATTGCCGGACAGTTCACCAAAGGAACAGATTCAGTTGTGGTTCGCGGCGACTTTAACGGCTGGGGCGGAAAAACCCATCTGTTGACTGATGCCGACGGTGATAGCGTGTATACCGGTGCATTCAATATCCCTTCCACGAAAAAACTCATCTATAAGTTCGTTAAAATTCGTGCGGGTGGTGAAGGTTGGGAAAGCAGTTCGGATAGAATTGCCGATAACCTGACTGGCCCAATTACTACGTTGCCGATCGTTTGGTTCAATAATTACAATCCTGCGCATGGTCTCGTAACATTCAAAGTAAATCTGCGAGTGCAGACCAAATTGAAAAAGTTTGATCCGGCAAAGGACAGTGTGTTCCTGCGCGGTAATTTTTATGCTGGTCCGGGCAACTGGTGGGAAACAAACAGCATGAAACTTGCCGATGCTGACGGTGACACCATCTATACGGGAACATTTGATGTCGGCGCAGTGCCGAAACGTTTGGGTCAGTTTAAATTCATCATGCGGGGTGCATCAGCTGCCGGTGATCGTTGGGAAATTGATAAAGCCGATGGTGTTAATAAAGATCGCACTGATACAGTGCCGACAACACCTTGGACTTTGCCGGTCGTTTGGTTTAACGGCGACAGCACATCGGTCTATTTTGATAACAACATCACCTTCCGTGTGAATATGAAATATCAAATGAAAAAAGGACAATTCACCAAAGGCGCAGATTCTGTTGTTGTCCGCGGTGATTTCAACGGATGGGGCGGAAAGACTCATCTGCTGGCAGACGCTGATGGGGATAGTATTTTCTCCGGAGTGTTCAATGTCGCGTCACAGAAAACGATCATCTTCAAGTTTGTAAAAATCCGTGCTTCAGGTGAAGGCTGGGAAAGCAGTCCGGACAGAGTAATTGACAGTCTGACCGGTCCGACAACCATGCTGCCGCTCTTCAACTTTAACAATGATAGTATTTTGACCTCTGTGGATTTGAAAGGATCGGTTGTTTTGGATTATGAATTAAACCAAAATTACCCCAATCCGTTTAACCCGACCACAACCATCAAATATGCTATACCGAGCGACAATTTTGTGAGCCTGAAATTGTTCAATATTCTTGGACAAGAAGTCGCGAATTTGGTACAGGAACAACAAGATGCCGGCCGGTATGAAGTGAAGATCGATGGTTCCAAATTAACAAGCGGAATCTACCTCTATCGAGTCGAAGCTGGAACATTTGTCTCGGTGAAGAAGATGATGCTGATAAAATAGTTCACAGTTCTAACACTGTTGATGTATACCGTGGTAAAAAGAAACAACACATGAACATCTCGATTACGTCATCCCTTGTTATTGGGATGACGTAATCGTCTTTTAAACGTTGTAAGAAAAATAGCTTTTTCCCCTTTCATCCATAAGGAGATCCTTTATGAAAAAAATATACCAATGGTTGTTGGTGCTGCCTATTGCAAGTTTTTTTGCACTAGGACAAGTAACAACCATCGACAATTTTGAGAACCAAAAACCAGATACAACCGGCGCGTACGCAACATCGAAAGATTCGCCGAATACGTTGACGCTGTCAGCTGAAACAGGCAATAAACACGAAGGCACATCTTCGCTAAAAGTATGGAGTGTGATGCCACATGTGAATACCTATGGAACATATACGCAAGTGGGATTTAAAGATCTGGCGAATCCCGCGAATTGGGGAACTGCAGAGTCGCTCAGCATTTGGATTAATGTCACCAAAGCGCCGACAAGACCGCAATTGCTTAATTTCCGCCTGCAAGTTTCGGATAACGTCGGCGGAGTTTCGGAAACATGGATTTATCAAAACAACACGGTGCTCGATGGTGCAAATGGTTGGGTGAACCTCCGCATTCCGCTGGTGCAGCGATTTCCTGCCGACGGATCGTTGCCGCCGGATAGCACAGGATTCAGTATTTCTCCGAGCGTGTGGGGATTCTCCACGAATAACAAAATATTTGATGCCGACAAAATTGCCACCTGGTATCTCACCGCAGTGGTTGCCGAGGATGTAAGTATCGGTGACAGCCATCCAGATTCGCTCGAGGTGCTGTATGATCAATTCGAAATGTTTGGCTCCAAAGCAGTGCCGGTGACAATTTATAATGGCGTAGCATTTAGTGGCATTGTCTCGGGTGAAGCATGGTCATGGGGTAGTTCGTCGGTCTCGATTGAAAAGGGTGCCGGTTCCGGCGGTTCGTTAACAAATGCCGTCATGTGGACCCAAGGAACAAATCCCGGTTGGGGCGGTGATTCCGGATATACCGGCTGGGGTGTAAATTTGAAACCGACAAACATGGTCGGCAGCTGGACAAAAGATACCTTGAAGTTTAAAATGAAAGCGGCAGCGGAAGATGTCTATGCCGCCGGTGATTCAGTACGTGTGCAATTCGAAAGTGCAAATGGTAAAAAAGGTCTAATTCTTGATCTGATTACCGACGGAGCATGGCACGATTATCGGGTTCCACTTGCCGACATGCAATATACAGATGGAAAAACCAGTATCGATTCCGCGCACATTACTGTATTCGGCATCATGGCTCAGAAATCCGGACGACCCGGACGAATTATTTATATTTCAGATATTTGGACCGGCAACCCCGTGTTCGATGTCATTCCTCCAGTTGCACCGACAGGCGTTTTAGCAATTGGCGGACAATATACAAATATCGTCACATGGACAGATTCTCCGAATGAACCAAATGCAACTTACGACGTATTTTTTAGCGAAAAAGCTTTTGCAACGACCGAAGAAGCAGGCGTGGAAGATCTGCCACGGTATAAAACTGCCTCAGGACTGGGAGCAATCAGTCATGCTTTGCGTGCACCGCTTACCGATCAGAATGTCACCTATTATTATGGTGTCGCTGCAGCCGATCAGGACGGAAATGTTAGTGCACTTGGATTATCACCATCCGTCACTTCCAAAGCACGCGGCGTCGGAACAATTGGAGTTCTTCCCCCAACAGGTATTGTGATCGATGGCGAATTAGGAGAATGGGAATCTTCCACAATTAAACCGATTATTGTCAGCTCTGTTTCAGCAACTGGTCAGGGACATGTCGCCGGCGCTGGTGTTGTGAACGGCGATGGAGATCTAAAAGTAATTTCCTACCTCGCAGTTGATGCCAATAATTTGTACGTAGCGTTCGACGTTGATGACGATGTGTATGGCGGAGATTCAGCTCTCTACAAGAGCGCTTCATACGCTGTCGACGGTTGCGACTTGTTCCTCGGATTATACGATTGGAGAGGAAAACGTCATACGGGTTATAAATCCGGTGCAACCCCTGACTTCCATTTCCGGTTAACAAAATTCGGAGCGGTTTTGGATAACAATGGTAAACGCTTGAATGGTGGGGCAGCAGAGTATAAATGGACAGAAAAATCGTTGACGCCCGGATATATCATTGAAGCGAAATTCCCGCTGAAAATGATCTCCGATTCATTGGGCGGCGGAGCTGCAGTACTTGCACCGCTGGAAGGCATGAGAATTCCAATCGATTATTCCATTAACGATAATGATAACAAAACATTCAATCCCGGCGAACCGTGGAATGCACGTGATGGAATCCTGTGCTATTCGCCGTTCAATGACGATAACTCTTGGCAGGATATGTGGAGATGGTCGTATACGTGGATTGGCGCGAAATGGGTAACGGGTGTTCAGAAACTCGATGGTGTTGTTGCTACATCGTTTGAATTATCACAGAACTATCCGAATCCATTCAATCCTTCTACTTCCATACAGTTCTCTGTTCCCGTTTCGGGAATTGTTTCGTTGAAAGTATATGATGTTCTTGGCCGTGAAGTGATGGATGTAATGAACCAATATCAGGAAGCCGGCTCATATACTGTATCGTTGGATGCATCGAAACTTGCAACAGGGATGTATGTGTATCGTCTTGAATCCGGTTCATACACTGCAACGAAAAAAATGATGTTTTTGAAATAGCTGCTGCAGCATGTAGTTGTTATACTTGAGGTACTCTGTTGCGGTTGTTTTGAATAAAAACAATCGCAACAGATTTTTTTTCTTATCACCGTGTGGTGCAATCGAAGATGGAACGTGAGACCGTGGCGGTTGCAGAACAAACAAATTAATAGTGAGTGTCCGATAGTGAAAAACCTTCCGTTCAAATCCCTTCTTGCCATACTATTCATTAATGTGCTGTACGGTCAGACAGCCACGTTGGAAAGCACATTCAAACTCGAAACAATTTCCCAATTCACCGTCCCATATCAAAACGGGACGCCGGTGCCGTCGTTTGAAAAACAACCTCGGTATTCCCAATCGTTATCAGGGGAATGGAAAAAACAACGATTTTCCGCCAATCACGATATATCGTTATTGAAACGGGATTCTGCAGGATATGCCCAATTGCTTACGGAAGCAGAGGGGAGACAGGCGACATCCTATGACGACGCCGTGTGGAGTACGCATACTATTCCGGGAGTTGAAAATAAACTGAATGCCAATGAAAAAGTGCCGGAGTATTACGAGAATGGCGTTTGGTATAGAAAAACGTTTACCGTTTCGAATACACAAGCGGAAAAATTTGTGAAACTGAATTTTTATGCGGTCAATTATACCGCCGATGTGTGGTTGAACGGTAAATATCTGGGATGGCATGAGGGCGGATATACGTCGTTTTCGTTCGATGTTTCTTCAGCACTGCGGTTCGATACAACAAATGTTCTTGTAGTACGAGTCGATAATATTCCGTGGGGATCACGAATTAATAAAGATATTGTCCCGTTTTATCAGTGCGATTGGTTTAACTACACCGGAATTATTCACGATGTGTATCTTGAATTCAGCGATAAAGTTTCGACGGTGAGAGCCGATGTCGTTCCGATGAACATTAACGGAACCGTTCGATCAACCATCGTCCTGAAAAATGCATACCATTCCGCACAGGATGTGGATGTGACTCTGCAAGTATTTACGGCAAAGAGTGATTCACTTTCGCTCATGAACGAAATTACGGCAAACCTGATCGACGAAGCAGTGGCACTCCAGGGCACCTCACAACAAACGCTTTCAATCCTTGCAGATTCTGTCAAAGTCTGGCGGACTGATATTCAAATTCCTGATCCTCTCTTATGGTCCCCGTTGCACCCGCATCTCTATATATTAAAAGTTATCGTTACTCAAAACGGCGTCATCAAAGATGAATTTTATACGCAGTTCGGCGTACGAACAATTAAAGCGATTGAAGATAAAATCTTTCTAAACGGGAAACCGTTGTTTCTCCATGGAGTTGCACGGCATGAGGAACATCCCAGTTATGGACGCAGTCTTCCGATAGGCCAAATTATAGAGGATATAAAAATTATTAAGGGAGTGAAGGCGAACTATCTGCGTTCGGGGCATTATCCCAATCATCCCTTCACCTATGTCGCCGCAGATCGGTATGGGTTAATGGTGATGGAAGAAATTCCTGTATGGTGGTTTGATGGACCTAAGGAATGGTTTATACAAAATTACAGCAGACTCATTCATTTGCAGATGTTCCGTGAGATGGCGTTTCGGGATTTTAATCGTCCGTCAATTGCCATGTGGAGTACAAGTAATGAATGTAAAGAGGTTGCTGAACGTGCATACTTTGTGCAGATGGTGCAATCAGAACTGGACTCACAATATCCGGACGGCCGGTTAATCACACAATCCGCGGCGGCAGATCGTCCGGGACCATACGATAACTCCCAAACATATAGCGATGTAGCGGGATGGACGATGTATTTCGGAGTTTTTTATAATCCATACGGTTTGGGGATTGCAACCGGAACGAGACATTTTATGGTCGATGCACACGACTATTTCCCGACAAAACCGGTTGTTGCCACCGAATACGGGTATTGGTCCGGTGAAGATATGTCGCAATTTAACAATCAGGTAAAAATATTCGATTCCACCTTTGCCGGTTTTCAGTCTTGGCTCCCGATGAAAAAGAACGGGGTATACAATTCGGGAGGATTTATCGCAGGAATTACTTGGTGGTGCATATTTGACTGGTATTCTCACCAGCATTCAGCCGGTTTCCAAAGTATGGGACTGATGAGGATGAATCGTGGAGTGGAGAAACCGGTTATGGCGAAATTGCGTTCCACGTATGGTGCATATGCCGGCAAAAGTGAATATATCACCGCCGTGGTAAAATCTGAACCGCTGACAGTATCGGAATTTGCGCTTGAACAAAATTATCCCAACCCATTCAATCCTTCAACCGTCATTTCATTCTCCATTCCGCAGGCAGAATATGTACAAGTAAAAATTTTCAATGTCCTCGGCGGTGAAGTGGCAACAATTGTTGATGCACAGCTGGCCGCGGGAAAGCATCTCACGGAATGGAATGCACAACAGTATGCCAGCGGCATTTATTTCTGTCGGATCATCGCGGGGAAATATTCTTCACAGCGAAAAATGATGTATCTAAAGTAATTCGTGCAAGCACGACTCAACAATTAACCTTATGAACGTTATGAACTATTCAGCCTATCGCAGATTTCTGACACACGGTACAGCTCTCCTTTTGATAGTTACCGCTACTCTTTTTGCCGGTCAAACAGGTAAGATCGTAGGGAAAATTACCGAGAAAAAAAGCGGAGAGCCCGTTATCGGAGTGAGTGTAATATTACAAGGAACGAGATCCGGAGCATCGTCTGATTTTGAAGGGGAATATATCATCGGTAATGTCCTTCCCGGCACCTATACAATTACTGTCAGCAGCCTCGGATTTAAAACAGCTTCCATCAACAATGTAATTGTGAAGATCGATTTAACAACTACGATCGATGTGAAATTAGAAGAATCGGTGATTGAGGGAGATGCCGTAGTGATTGAAGCTGAACGTCCTCTTGTTCAAAAAGATCTCACGTCGAGTTCTGTGACGGTTTCTGCCGATGAAATGAAAGCGATGCCGGTGGAAAATATTACGCAAGTGATTAACCTTCAAGCTGGTGTAGTTGACGGACATTTCCGCGGAGGCAGAACTGGCGAAGTGGCGTATTTGGTTGACGGAATTCCGGTGAATAATCCGTTGAATGGTGACGCAGGTTTAACGCCGGAAAATTCATCTGTGCGGGAAATGGAAGTAATCAGCGGAACATTTAATGCCGAATACGGACAAGCAATGTCGGGTGTTGTGAACATCGTAACGCAAGACGGCTCTTCGGATTATCATGGAAATGTTGGCGCATACTTCGGGGATTATTACACAACGCATTCCGATATTTTTATCAACCTAGACAAACTCGATTTGCTTCGCACACAAAATTATCAATTCAGTTTAAGCGGCCCTTTGCTGTTCGATAATTTTACATTCTTTACAACAGGCCGGTACCAGGATGAAGACGGGTACTTATTCGGAAAGCGCATTTACAAAACCACCGATGATGCTCCGTTGTTTCCCAATCCCAATGATAAATCCATCTACTTTAATCGTAATACGGGGGATGGTGCATTCGTTCCAATGAATCCGAATTTCAGAAATTCGTTGAACTGGAAGTTATCCTATTCGTTTGATGCCTTTAAATTCAGCTACGGCGGATTCTGGGAAAAATCGAAAAGCAAGCGGTACGAACACGCGTATAAATGGACTCCGGATGGAACGGTTACGAATTTTTCTGAAAATTGGATGCAAAATTTTCAACTAAATCACATCGTCAGCAACAATACGTTTCAATCGTTCAAAGTCTCATTAAATACATTTACGGGGGAAGGATATTTATTTGAAAACCCGTACGATATACGATACGTGCGACCGGATCAAGGCGCTGCGCCCTCAAATTATACATTCCGTTCCGGCGGCAATCAAACATATCGTTATGAAAACAGCAGTGCGACTATCATCGGACAATGGGCGCTCTCGGCTCAAATGTCCAAAGAGCATAAAATTGGGATAGGTGTTGAAGGCCGTTTACACGAAGTGTTTAACCATGATAGAACCATGACAAATGCTTTGCAAGGACAGGTTGATACGCTAGGAAGGCCGTTGTTTAAAATTGCCTACCCGCAGCTAGGCTCTATTGGAAATCAGGATTATAAAAAAGAACCTATGGAAGGTTCGGCATATATCCAGGATAAAATGGAATACGGGATTATGATTATTAATGCAGGCTTGCGTGTGGATTATTTTAATCCCAACACTCGAATTCTAGCCGACCTAAACAATCCGATGCGTAACAGCGATTTTGACACTTTACGAACCGATGGCATTAAAATTCTCAATCCAAAAGGTCGTGCAGGCACATTGGTGAAAACGAAGGAAAAAATTCAAGTCAGTCCGCGTTTCGGAATTTCATTCCCCATCACCGACCAGGGGATTATCCACTTTTCGTACGGACATTTTTTCCAAATACCATCATTTAGCAATCTCTATCGCAATTCTGAATATATCATCTCGCCGAGTTCACAACTTCAATCAATTATGGGTAATCCGGATATTGATGCCCAGAGAACTGTTACGTACGAGCTTGGCCTACAGCAGGTACTGTTCACCAATATCGGTGTAGATTTTACAGTGTATTATAGAGATATCAGAAATCTGCTTGGTATGGAAATTATCAGTTCCTATGAAGGATTTAAATATGCCCGCTACATTAACCGTGACTACGGAAATGTTCGCGGTTTTGTATTCGCTTTTGAAAAACGATATTCGGATTTCTATAGCGTTCGGGCAAATTATACATTCCAAATTGCCGAAGGAAATGCCTCCGATCCATTAACTGTTTTCTATGATAATCAGTCGGATCCGCCGAAAGAAACAAACAAAAAAGTTGTTCCGCTCAACTGGGATCAACGTTCAACTTTAAACGTTTCGATGAATGTCGGTGATATGGGCAATTGGATGGTTGGACTGATCGGAAATATCGGTGCCGGTCTGCCCTATACCGAAAGCGGCCGTGTAAATAACGGTATTACGTTTGAAAATGGTGCAGTAAAACCGTCTACGGTAAATGTTGATTTTCGTGCTGACAAATCGATTGATTTATTTGGCACACGGTTTGGCGCATTTTTGTTGATCTATAACATCTTCGACATTAAGAATGAGGTGAATGTAAATGATGCCAGTGGGAGAGCAAACGTTGACCTCTTTACGCACGAATCCGGTGCTATTCGCGGATTAAATACACTGCAAGAATATCTGAATAATCCAACGTCATTTTCTGCACCGCGTAACATTCGCATCGGTGTCAATTTAGACTTTTAACCTATATAAAGAGCATTGTCTATGAAGCACTTACATAAAACAGTTGTCAAAACATTTTTGTTGGTTGGATTACTTTCACTCATCGCACCCGATCTGTATTGCCAAGTGACGCCGCAAATTAAACTGTTCCGCGATGAGGATCGAGGAAATACTCGGTATCGAAGAAAAGGGACACTCGATGGAAATTTGGTGCGAACAGTCTATGGAAATGATGGACAGGTCTCCGATTGGTTTTCGGGTGTTACAGCAGGACCTCATGGAGAATGGCCCAAAGGATCGGCGCATCGGTATTTGGATGGACTAACACCTGTTGTGGCAGCTAAATTTCATCATAAAAATTTTATTGGAAATGATGTTACGATTAAGTCAGTCGAAACATCTTATCGAGAAGAAGTAGATAAAGATCCTGATACACAGGAAGAATGGGTCGTCCAACCGGTTCCAGGATACGCAAATGCCTCTGCAAAATCTCCTGCAATCAATATTAATAAAAACACATTTCCGGAAGCATGGCCTCGCTCAGTATTTTATGACCTGTATGGTACCGATGAGACGCAAATAAAAGAATGGGACGGATTTTGGTACGGATATTTCGGCCGCGGTGTCAGCAATGCCCAGCTTGAAACATTTTTTGTCATTGATGATTCGAAAGACAAAGAATTTACACGACCGCCCTGGAATTATTGGCCGATCGGCGACAGCGTACAATTAAAAAATACGGCGGGACTGGATTCCATTAAAATATTCCATCCCGATAGCACCCGCGGAGGAATTGGTATTCGGACGGAAGTTCGTGCATTTCAATGGACTCACGTCTTAGCCGAAGATATTATTTTCTGGCACTACGATATTATTAATTTGGCAAACAACACGTACGACTCTACGGTGTTTGGTTTCTTTTCTGACCCCGGCGTCGGATCGATTGGTGCCAATAGCGCAAATTTTGACCGTAATCTGGACATGGCGTATGCCTGGTCTTCCACCGGATACGGCACACCCGGCAATTATAAGACAGGATACGTTGGCATCGCATTTTTGGAAAGTCCGGGAAATGGCGCAAATGGCATCGACGATGATGGCGATGGAATGTACGATGAAAAGCGCGACGACGGTGTTGATAACGATAAAGATTGGAAAGGATATACGGATGTCAATGGTGATGGAAAATGGCAAATTGAAGAACCGTTAAATGATGATCTTGGTAAAGACGGTGTTGGCCCGTTTGACCCTCAATATGCTTCAGGCGGAGGAAGAGATATTGGTGAAGGGGACGGCATCGCGACGTTGGGAGAGCCGAATTTTGACCGAACGGATAAGGATGAGTCGGACCAAATTGGGTTGCAATCTGCATAT
This sequence comes from Bacteroidota bacterium, assembly GCA_023229405.1. GTDB lineage: Bacteria > Bacteroidota > Ignavibacteria > UBA10030 > UBA8401 > UBA8401. The sequence continues at coordinate 4,162 of JALNZH010000045.1, read as the reverse complement.
ATCGGACCGTTGTTAGAAACAAAAGGCGAAGGGGATGCATGGCCGAAAAGTGATAATGAAATGTGGCGAGTGATGAATCTTGGATTTACTGACACATCGGAGAGCTCGTCCAATATTACCATTGTATTTGCCTCCGGTATTTTTCCGCTCAAGAAAAATCAACGGGAACGGTTTTCCATTGCAATCCTTTTCGGTGACGATTTACCCGACCTGAATGAAAATAAGATTACCGTACAATCAATTTACAATGCAAACTATAATTTTGCTCAGCCGCCGCTCACACCAACACTAACCGCAGTTCCGGGCGATCAGAAAGTATTTCTCTACTGGGACGCCGTTGCCGAGAAATCGTATGACCGGTTCCTCGATACATTGGATTTTGAGGGATACCTTCTGTATCGAAGCAATGAAGCAGAGTTCCAGGATATTAAAGTCGTTACCGATTCTAAAGGGCAGCCGAAATTTTGGAAACCTATTGCTCAATGGGATCTCATCGATACCATCAAAGGACCCGATCCGGTTGGCGTAAATGGCGCTCATTTTTGGAGAGGCGAAGACAATGGATTACAGCATTCGTATGTCGATAATGATGTCCTTAACGGCAAGAAGTATTACTATGCGTTGGTATCGTATGATCGCGGCGTTGAACCGAAAATAGATACAGGAGCTCATGCAATAAAAGGCGGACTGACACCGTCTGAGTGTACAAAAATTATTTCGGAAGATTTTAATGGAACGTTGAAATTTATCGATATCAACTGTGCTGTCGTTACACCATCCGTTCAGTCGGCGGGATATGTTCCTCCGGAAATTGAAGGTTCGATGACGATATTAAAACAAGGAATTGGAACCGGGAAAATTGAGTTGGGAATAGTGAATCCTGCGGCAGTACTTGAGGGGTATTCGTACCAAGTACATTTTGACTCTACCGGCAAATGGCCATATTACAATACCAGTGCGTATTCTGTCATCCGTACGAGTCCGGGGGGAACAACGAAAGATACGGTGCTAAAGAATGTCAGTTATAATAAAACAACGCCGATTACCATTAGTCAGCCGTTTGATGGTTTAACGCTGACAATACAAAATGATACGTCGGTGACGATTGATCAAACAAAAACAGGTTGGGCGCCCGGAAGAAGATCCAATATTGCCATGACCGCCAGACCGGATTCTACCCTTGCATCATCCAATTTGGCGTGGCCTTCAGACTATGAAATAGAATTTTTCGGCATTGCCGCGAAAAAAGATAAACCGTATGCTAAAGGTTCGGCGCCGGGAGGTTTTTTATATATCGACGATTCTGTTTCCTTTACCGTTCGAAATACAACGCACGGATATCTTTGCAAATTCCTCGTCTTGGATATGAATAAAGATGGCAAGTTCTCGTACTTTGATTCGATAAAAATTATGGATGGATATAATGAAGTTCCGCCATTGCCGAGACGGGCGTACAGTATTTCATTTATGCCTCCTATTCTCAATCCGGATTTTCCGTTTGCAGGAGATAAATTTGTGGTGAAAACAAAGAAACCGTTTTCCGGTGGAGACTATTTTGAATTTACCACGCATTCATCCAAAGTAAATATCGCAAGTGCAAAAAACGATATGTCGAAAATATCGGTCGTTCCGAATCCGTACGTGGTTGCATCGCAATGGGAACCGCGAAATATTTTCCAAAGCGGGCGCGGCGATAGAAAAATTGATTTCATTCATCTGCCGGCAATCTGTACGGTTCGAATTTATACCGTGAATGGTTTGCTCGTGAAAACTCTGCAGAAAAAGTCCACTGCCGATAACGGATCGTTGTCTTGGAATTTGATTAGTGAAGACGGAACCGAAGTGGCGTATGGTCTGTATATTTACCACATCGATGCGGGAGAAATAGGCACCCACATCGGAAAATTTGCGGTCATTAAATAAGAATTTGTTATGGCAACAAGCCAAAGGATGTCTCAGATGAAAACAACCATGTATTTTTTCGCTCTCTTGTTGTTTGTGTTGTTCACCTCGAACGGAGTGGCGCAAAGTTTTAAATCGAACGTGTCAAAAAAAGGAACGACAGCTGCCCCGTTCCTTTCAATAAGTCAGGGGGCGAAAGGGATCGCGATGGGTGGCGCATATGTTGCAGTTGCCCACGATGCGAGTGCAATATTCTGGAACCCGGCAGGGATTTCGGATATCTACGGCGGATCGCTGGTTGTCGATCATACGCAATGGCTGGCGGGAATTAACTATAATTTTATTGCTGGAACGTATGCTGTGGGAGACATTGGCACTATCGGTCTTTCGTTTACTTCATCCGATATCGATGAGATGAGAGTAACTACCGTTGAAATGCCGGACGGGAACGGCGAAACCTTTGCAGTTACTGATATCGCTGTGAGTGTTGCCTATGCACTAAAGCTGACGGACAAGTTTTCCATCGGATTTAACCCGAAATTCATTCATCAAAAAATTTGGAAAATGAGCGCAAGTGCTTTCGCTATAGATGTCGGAGTGAAGTACGAAACTCCGTTTGACGGTGTTATGCTCGGTATGTCGATTTCAAATTTCGGACAGAAGATGCAGATGCAGGGGAAATCATCCCTGGTGTTGTTTGATCAGGATCTGAACAGTTCGGGAAACAATGGACGTATTCCCGCCAATTTAGCGACGGATGAATGGGCGCTACCGTTAAATTTCAAATTCGGTATTGCTTACACGGCGTTGAAGGATGATGTGAGTAAACTGATGATCGCTGTTGATGCATCTCATCCGAGCGATGACTATGAAAGTGTTGATGTCGGTGCGGAATATATTTTCTATGATTTTATTGCGTTACGCGGCGGGTATAAATCATTATTTCTGTCTGAATCTGAAACTGGTCTGACGCTTGGTGTGGGGGTGATGCAGGCAATTGTGGGTGGAATGCAGGTCTCGTTTGATTATGCGTATCAGGATTTTGGAAGACTAAAAGAGATTCAGAAATTTTCCGTTGGATTGAACTTTTGACAAAGCTCGGAATAAAAACTGCCGTTCTGCTCCTGGTGTGTATCACCGCCGCAACAGCTAAGGAATATCGCGGTGCTGAATACCGGACAAAACAAACATTCAGATATGGCAGATTTGAAGTACGAATGCAGTCGGCACAGCGTGAAGGGATGCTCTCGTCATTTTTTACGTATAATGACAACTATCCCGCTACTCCCTGGAATGAAATTGATATTGAAATTTTAGGCCGTTATTCGGATGATGTTCAGTTTAATCCCATCACACCTGGCACTGTTAACCATGAGGTACACTACCAAACTCCGTTCAATCCTTCCCAGGCATTCCACGTGTATGCGTTTGAGTGGACTCCGACGACCGTTGCATGGTTCGTTGATGGAAAAGAAGTGCACCGCCAAACCGGCGACCATATACTTGCGCTCGCTCACCCACAAAAAATAATGATGAATGTGTGGAATCCAGGTTACCCCACCTGGGTGGGGGAATGGAATCCGAAAGTGTTGCCGGCGTTTGCATTGTATGATTGGGTGAGTTATTCATCCTATCAACCAGATTCTGGGGATGTCGGTACAAACAATGACTTTAAATTCCAGTGGAAGGATGAATTCAATACGTTCGATACCAGCCGATGGGCGAAAGCATCGCATACATGGAATGGAAATCAATGTGATATGTATCCGGACAATGTCGTATTTAAAGACGGAGTGATGATCCTCTGTTTGACAACGAATACCACTTCGGGATATTATGACGGTACCGAACCGTGGGTGGAATATGCGCGGGCTGAGTTCGGGAAAATAAACGTTCATTATAGTGAAGAGGTCGATGCGGTATCCGCAGAAACTGTTTCGAATTATATTCTCTCCGGTACATCCGTTACCTCGGCTACATTACTACCCGATTCACAAACAGTGCAATTACAATTGTCGGTGTACGACACTTCATCATTCACGAATCTAATCGTGGTCAACACAAAAGATCGTTTTGTCCCTCCAAACTCGCTGATTGTTCGGAATCTCATGATCAACAAACAAAAACCGCTCCGGCTTCCGTTAAAAATTAATTGCGGGGGACCGGCATACGCAGATTATGTTGCCGATCAGGAGTGGAGTCCAACAGTGGAATATGGCCATCGCGATGGACAGTCATTTACAAATTCGGCATCAATTGT
>JALNZH010000044.1 GCA_023229405.1 Bacteroidota bacterium | reverse complement strand
CAACACAGTGTAGAGTTGTGGGACGGAAGTATTTCTCTGCTCCAGCTTCATTCTATTGTATGGGATCCCAGAAAAAATATTTCTTGCCCGGTTACAATTCTTACCGATGTTCAGAATTTATTGCTCGGTTCTGAAGGCGCAACCGCCATGTTCGCGCGCCAAAAAGGCGCGTCGGAAGAACAGCTTCCGTATCTTGAGTTGGCGCTGAAGAATTTTGCTGAAATTGTTTCCCGCGATCTACACTGCGATTTTGCGAACACACCAGGCAGCGGTGCAGCAGGAGGACTGGCATTTGGATTACTCTCTGCATGCTCGTCGGAGATTGTTTCTGGCATCGAATATATTCTAGATACAGTAGGATTTAACGATGCGCTGGCATCATGCGATTGCGTTATTACTACCGAGGGAATGTTGGACGAACAAACGTTGTCTGGAAAAGGAATCGCGGGTATTGCGCAGCGTGCACGGCAGCAACAGAAGCCGGTTCACGTATTTGCCGGACGTGTACACGGTGATGAACAAAGATTAACAAGCACACTCGGTCTTACATCCCTCACCCAAATTTCTCCGGCGGATCTTTCTACTCAGCAAGCACTGCGTGATGCCAGCTGGCTGTTAGCAGACGCTGTGTATCATTTTCAATTTTACTAACAACAGTTTTCAAAAAGAAACAATTGAACTATTGGAGGCACTGAAATAATGCGTAACGTTTATCCCTATTTTTTTCTTTTTATTTTTTACTTCAACAATACATTTTCCCAATCAATTGACGATCTGGGAATCCACGTCTCAACAACAGACAGACAATTTGTCTTCACCAATAAAGAAGCGGGGACCTATCACGGAGAAGTAAATGCTTCGAATGCCGGCGGATGGCAGGGGTGGTTCATCAATGCGGAAAAAATTGTTCACGACTATTCCATCATCGTCAACGATACAATGCTGGATCGCAACAACGCCCGCTCCGTTGTGTTTCCGCACCAAGTACAACGATATTACCCGAACGGCATACGGGAAGTTATGACGCTGTTGGACAGTAACGATATCTTATTGATTGAAGTAAACAATTCCTCGGCAAAGATCTCGTTGAGGACGACAGATAATTTTCAACTGGATACACTTGGAAAACCGAATGAGCTACACTGGAAGCGGACTAATCCTGCTTCAGAAATAGTCCCGACAGAAATCATCATCACAAGAAGTATTCAACACCAATCAACTGTTTTTGCCATTGCGGCAGGAAGAACAACGGTGAATCTGCGATCCATCTCACGCACAGCAGCAATTGACCCCGAGCCGTTCATCACAAAGCGCAAAACACGGATGCAGGCGGTGCTGCGGCTTTCGCCAACAACAACCAGCAGTAAAGAATTGACAACAGCGATCGCCTGGGCAAAACTTCAAGTTGACGCACTTATCATGAACCAGTCGATTGGCGGTGCACGGACCAAAGGAATCTTTGCGGGATTACCCTGGTTCAATAATTATTGGGGGCGCGATTCGTTCATCTCTCTTCCTGGTGCAACCTATGTGATCGGAAATTTCATTGATGCCCGCGATGTCCTCCGATCCTATGCCGCATTTCAGGAACTCGATACCACCAGCACTAACTACGGACGGATTCCAAATCTAGCGACACCGCAATCAGTTATCTATAATACTGCGGACGGAGCACCGTGGTTTGTCCGTTCGTTATTGGAATATGTGCAGTATTCCGGGGATACAGATTTTGTCCGGGAGATGTATCCGGTCGTCGTCCGGTCTATCGACGGCACACTGAAATATCATTGCGACTCTCTCGGATTCCTGACACATACCGATGCCGAAAGCTGGATGGATGCCGTCGGCCCCGATGGTCCCTGGTCTCCTCGCGGTAACCGCGCAAACGATATTCAGGCTCTTTGGCATCAGCAACTCACTGCCGGAATTTTCTTTGCCAAAACATATAACAAAACGGAAACAGCTTCGCGATGGAAAATCATTGCCGACAAACTGGAAACAAATTTCAGCAACTATTTTGTCGATACAGCAAATGGATTGATCTATGATCATTTGACCAATAACGGAACGCCGTCCGTCGAACTACGACCGAACCAATTGTTTACATTGGATATGCTGATGCCTGAATCGATTCGCCGTTCCGTTGTTAATACCGTGCTGAACGAACTGGTATTCGAACACGGCACAGCAACCCTGGCGCAAAACGATTCCAATTTCCACCCACACCACGAATTCCCGCCATATTATGTAAAAGATGCCGCATACCATAATGGCACGGTATGGACCTGGCTTAATGGCGCTGCAGTTCACTCTGCCGTACGGTATGATCTGCAGGATGTTGTCTATCCGATAACGATGAACTCCGTCCATCAGATGCTCCACCGTGGAACGGTCGGAGCTTTATCCGAATTGCTGGATGCGCATCCGCGGAGAAAGAACAATGGAACATACGACGAACCGAAACTCTCCGGCACGTATTCTCAGGCGTGGAGCCTGGCGGAATTCGTCCGATCTGTCTATCAGGAGTATTTTGGATTCAGCACGGACGTACTCACTTCCACAATTCGTATCCATCCGCATCTTCCTTCCGCGCTTACCTCAACAGTATTTGAGCAGCGCGTTGAGAATGGTTCTGTAACTGTTTCTTATCAGCGTACGGGTGATAAAATTAATGTCACAGTAACTCCAAATGGATTAAGAAAATCGTATTCCGTGGATTACCGTTGGACATATAAGAACGGAAATGCCGTCGTATCCACTGCGATAGTGAATCCCGGCATCCCACTCTCATTTGAACATACCGCAACATCATTTACTATCATTCAAAGCAAAAAGCGAACAGTTTACAAAAAGAATGATCCGAAGGTCTTCCTGAAACACATTTCAAACACTTGGAATTTTGCAGCACCCCGTTTGGCAACACCTGATCTCAACAAGAAATTCCGGGTTTTGCGGGGACCGTCCTATCCTCTGCTTACGCACACAACAGTCAAAGCGCAAAACCGATTGGCGCACCTTCTTGCGGAAACTACCGATCCCGGCGGCGATGACACCGGAATTCCGGGTTCATACCAATATCCCACTAGTCAGCACTTTAAAAAAGGAATACTTGATATTACCGGCGCATCATTCCGGTATGACAGCATGAATCTTTACTGCCGTCTTACCTTTTCCGAACTGTACGATCCTGGGTGGCATCCCGAATATGGTTTTCAATTGACACTTGCCGCCATCGCGATTAATACGGGCGGTGGAACGGAACGATTTGTCGGAGCGAATGCTCGGTATACGCTGGATTCATCACGTGCATACGACAAATTGATTCTTGTTGGAGGTGGCGTACGGATCATCAATGCGGCGGGAACAATTCTTTGTGAATACATCCCGCGACAGGAAGACGCTGCGGATCCGATCGGAAATGTACGGAACCGGTCAATTGAGTTTGCTGTGCCACTTGAGTATCTTGGAGCACCGCACAACTCATGGAAAATTTCTGTCCTTGTTGGAGCACAGGATGATCACGGAGGGGCCGGGATCGGCGAATTTCGCACTATTCAACAAGAAGTCACGGAATGGCTCGGCGGAGGGAACAATAACCCGAACGATTCAAACGTCTATGATGTTATGATGATACACTAATCTTTTTTAAACGGAGGAACTATGTTTTTTTTAATCTTTATTCTTGTCGCAGTAGCGGCATTCGTTTCTTGGCGTACGATGCGCGTCAACCCGAACACAGCCGGATCAGCCAACATTTCGATGATGGTTGCCGTCGGTGCAGGGCTTGTGGCGTTATCTAACTGTTTTACTGTCATTCCCGCAGGCAGTGTCGGTGTTGTAGATTTTTTTGGCACAGTCTCCGACAATACTCTGAAATCTGGAATCAATTTCGTCAATCCACTCGCTCGAATCATTAAAATGTCCATCAAAACTCAGGAGATTAAGGAAGTGATGGATGTTCCGTCCAAAGAAGGATTAACCGTGCAACTGGAGGTGAGTTTGTTGTATCATTTGAATCCGGAAAAAGCGGCTGATGTGTATAAAACTGTTGGAGAAGAATATGAAAGTATCATCATCGAACCGCAGTTCCGTTCCGTAACCCGAGGTGTTACCGCAAGTTTTGAAGCAAAAGCGCTCTATACATCCGAACGTGAACATCTTTCTCAACTGCTGCAAAATGAGATTGTCAAAGCAACTTCAGAACGGGGTATCACGGTAGAATCTGCACCGCTGCGACGCGTGACGCTTCCTGCAGGACTTTCCGCATCCATCGAACAGAAACTGCAGTCCGAACAGGAAAGCCAGCGGATGCAATTTGTATTGACGAAAGAAAAACAGGAAGCTGACCGTAAACGGATCGAAGCGCAAGGTATTTCCGACTTCCAGAAAATTGTCAACCAAGGCCTGAACTCACAGCTGCTTACTTGGAAAGGAATCGAAGCAACAGAAAAACTCGCAAACTCGCCTAATACCAAAGTCATTATTGTTGGCGGAAAAGACGGACTACCCCTTATCCTCGATACAAAATAGACGATCCCCCATGTAGTATGTAGTAAAAGATAAAGCAGGGTAACTCCCTGCTTTTTTCTTTTCGTAAAAATCTCTATACTCTTTGCATGGAACAGAACAAGCCTACATCCGCCGTTGTCACCGATGTTCTCACAATTGTCCTTATCACGATTGGTACGCTAGGTTTGTCCATTCAATTCCAACTGTATCAAACGCTGCACGACATCATTCATTTCTATCATGGGTATTATCTCGGTGAGTTTCTTTTTACGCTCACGATCCTATCTGTGCTGTTCATGATTTTTTCGTACCGCCGCTGGCGCGAATTAAAAAGTGAAATCGAAGTACGCATTGCAGCAGAAGTCTCCCGGTCGTCAATGGAACAACGGAATGAAGCGCTGTTGACTTCGATTCCCAATCTTACCTATCGTCTTCGTATTGACGGAACCTATCTTGATTTTCGCGCAGGAAATCCCGGAGACCTTGTCGCTCCGCCGGAGAATATCATCGGAATGAATATTAAGAACCGGCTGCCGAAACAGATTGCCGAACAGATGGTGCGTTTTTCACAGCTCGCGTTGAACACAAACTCCATACAAACATACGAATACGAACTAGATCTGAATAAGCAAAAACATCGTTATCAGGCTAGGATCATCTCATGCGGGAAGGATGAAGTATTCGTTCTTGTGCGGAAGCTTGAAGATACGGATGTGATTTCTGCTGCTCTGGCACAATCCGAAACGAGGTTCCGCGAAGTGGTGGAGAGTTTGAGCGAAGGATTAATTATTACAGATCTGCAAGACAACGTCATCTATATCAATCAGCGTATGTGCGAACTGTCCGGCTGGTCGTTCGACGAAATGAAGAACAAACCGGGGTATACTTTACTGTTGCCGAAAGAACGCTGGCATGAGATCCAGCAGCGGAATGCGGTCCGGGGGAAAGGTGTCGCTGAACGCTACGACCTGGAGATGCTCCGAAAAGACGAAAAGAAATTCTGGGCGGAAATCTACGGATCGCCGTTGCGTGACACCCATAAAAAAATTATCGGCACCATCGGCACGATCACGGATATTACCGAACGAAAATGGAACGAGCGGCTTCAATCGGCGTTGTATCGTATCACCGACGTTACCCGTTCGTCGAAAGACATTCAACAATTGTTCCGCAGCTTGCATGCCATTATCGGCGAATTGATGTATGCAAAAAATTTCTACATCGCCTTGTATGACCCCGTCAGCCGCATGATCAGTTTTCCTTATTTTGTGGACGAAGTCGATGTCCCCCCTCCTCCGAGAAGATTTTCACACGGTTCAACCGAGTATATTATTGAAACGGGAAATATCCTGCACGCCCCCGCACCAATCTTCGACACCATGTTCCAGAAAGGAGATCTAGATTTGATCGGCGCTCCCGCCGTTGACTGGCTCGGCGTTCCGCTCACTTCCGGCGGGAAAACATTCGGTGTGATGACCATTCAGAGTTACGATCCAAAAATTATCTTTACAGACCGGGAAAAAGAGATTCTGATCTTTGTGTCTCAGCATATTGCATCGGCCATTCAACAAAAGTCCGAAGAGGAACGGTTCCGCGCCGTGTGGGAACATTCTGCTGACGGAATGCGAGTGACGGACAAGGACGGCAATATTGTGATGGTGAACGAAGCATACTGCAAACTTGCAAACAAACAAAAGGATGACTTGATCGGGCGACCATTCCATGTCATCTATACCGAAGCACGGATGAAGGCAGATCGGGGAGCGGAAGAATATCAACAACGGTTCAAAAACGGTACGATCCAGCCGCGGTCTGAAGCGCTCATTTATCTCTGGGATAACCGGATATTGAATGTGGAGATGACCACTTCGTTCATCACTGTCGGCATTAATGAAAAAATGCTGCTCAGTATTTTCCGCGACATTTCTGATCGGAAGCGTTTGGAAGATCAGCTGCTGCATGCTCAAAAGATGGATTCTATCGGAGTACTTGCCGGAGGAATCGCGCACGACTTCAACAACGTTCTCGCAATGATTCTCGGTTCGGCGGAATTGGTAAAACATAAAGCAAAGAATTATCCGGACATTCTGAAGTTTGCCCAGATGATTGCCGGAGCCGCTGAACGAGGTTCCGGCATTGCTAAACAGCTGTTGATGTTCGCCCGCACTGAACGCGGGTGTATGAAACCCCTCTCCCTCTCCGCAATTACATTGGATGTCTGCAAACTGCTTGAACACTCTATTCCGAAATCTGTCGCAATCCAGACTAATTTTCTTACCGGCAACGATGTGATTATGGGAGATGAAGACCAGCTACATCAAGTACTGATTAACCTTGCGGTGAATGCGCGTGACGCCATTGAACATTCAAAAAATACCGGCGTATTATCATTTACCGCCGGCAATGCCGACGGCGTAGATTTACAACGCACGTTCCCTGATGCGGAAGACAGACTCTACGTTTCCCTTACGGTGTCGGATTCCGGATGCGGAATGGATGAAGAGACAGTGAAACGGATGTACGAACCGTTCTTCTCCACAAAAGAGCGTGGAAAAGGAACCGGACTTGGACTTGCAATCGTTCACGGCATTGTGAAATCGCATTACGGACTGATCAACGTTAGCAGTACTGTCGGGGCTGGAACAACCTTCACGTTGTATTTTCCGGCAACACACGTCATCGAAGAATTAAAGACGGTCACACATTCTCTCCCACCGGGGATCGAGTCAATCAACCGGCGTTCGATAAAAAAAGTGATGATTGTTGATGACGAAAAGGATCTTGTTTCGATGTTACAGGAGATTTTGGAAACCGAAGGCTACCGGGTGATCACTGCCGGAGACGGTGTTCAGGCAATCGAACTATACGAACGAGAGAAAGAAAATCTCGGAATCATTATTTCCGACCTCGGCATGCCGAATATGGACGGGCGCGAACTGATGAGGGAGCTGCTGGCCAGAAACGCGACCGTTCGTTTTATTTTCATTACAGGGTATCTGGATAAAGACTCGAAAAATGAATTATTTGAAATGGGAGCGCGTGATGTGTTGTTGAAGCCGTTCACTTCCGAAGGCGTGCTGGAAACCGTGCACCGCGTTTCGGAATCACTTTATGCCGTCTGACGCGGCAGTGATCGTTTCCATTCCGCATATCCGAGCAGTGCAAGACCGAAATACACCGTATACAAAAACATCGTGAAGTACAATCCTTTTACTCCATACATTCCGATCGAACCGATATTCACGATCGTCCAGAGAATCCAGTTCTCGATGTACTTCTTCGCCATCATCCACTGCGCCGCCATACTCAACACTGCCAGAAACGAATCCACATACGGCAGTGATGCGTCAGTCAATTGATGCAGAACAAATCCCAGCAGCGTTGTTGCGGAAACGGTAAAGAACGCCGTAAGAGTATACACATGGCGTGAAGCCCAAGAGACATGTAGTGTGGAATGACCGTTCCCGCCGTACAGCCATTTATACCAACCGTATACCTGCAGCACGATAAAGAATACCTGCAATCCCATGTCGGCATATAATTTTACATCAAAAAAAATGAAAATATAAGCGAACACCGAAATAATACCGAGGGGATAACACCAGACATTCTGACGAGTGACAAGGTAGACGGAGATCAACCCCAGGATGACTGCAACGATCTCGGGAGCATTGTCGGGAATCGCCATGGTCAATGAGTGATATGCGGATGGATGATGAACAACAGCAGTGCTCCCCGTAAAACATTCACCGACACCGATGAACCGGTCGCCTCATTACTCAACCCTTCGCGCACGCCGAGCTCCAACGATTCTTTTTTCAACGGATATTTCAAACCGGATGTGGTAATACCGCTGCTCTTCCCCATCGGCACCAGTGAAATCTGCTGTCCAAGTACAGTACGAAACCGGATCGATTTCCGCACCACTTCCACAGTGCAGCGCTCATCGAAAAAGCGCAGCGTCAGTTTCCGGTGGTACTTTAGCAGGATGCTAAAGTTGGAAATGGTATGGTCCGGCCGGTCCCCTGTCGCTCCGATAACTGTCGCGGAGGTAATGCCGTTTTCCAGCAGATGGTCCAACGCTTTTTCAAGATCGGTGTTGTATTGGTTGGGATTGTGTACAATGGGCACGGAAGAAAAATAATGACGGGTCTTTTGCGTAATGGAATCGAGATCGCCGATGATTACGTGTGGAGTAATGCCGAACGGACGGGCCTTATTCGCCCCTCCGTCTGCACAAATAATAAACGGTTTGGTTTTTAATAACGGAGCAATCAATTTCAACGACGGCATTTCGCCGTTGCAGATAACGAGCGCATGTTTTTGTTTCGGTGTATTCATCAACCGTTTTCCTTTGCCGGATCGTAACACCGATCCGGCTGTTTGTTGTGTTACCACTGCACCGACATGCCAAACATATAATTCCGCTCGGCTGCCGGAAAAAATGCGTTTCCTTCGCCGTTCTGCAGATAGAGTGTGTTCAGCAGATTCCTCACTTCGCCCCGCACACCGATCTCTGCATCTCCTGTTGCCGTCAGCGCCAGCACCGATTCAACATTCAGCACCGTGTATGCATCGTTCCGGTTCAACGAATTCTTAAAGTTGTCCGTGTAAAATGCACCAACATGTTTTGCCACGAGCGAGATGGACGAACCATCGCGCTGATAGGTAAGCCGGAGGTTTGCCGTAACGCCGGGAAACCCTGCAATAGGATTGTTGTTCAGCGAAGTGCGGTAGACCGTGCCGCCGGAAAAGCTATCCACAACCGCAAAAGAAACAATGTTATTGGTTGAAATTGATGCATTGCCGCTGACAACGAAATAATCCATCAACTGCACGGCTGCATCGAACTCCGCACCCAGGTGACGGGTGCGTGGTGCATTACCATACACAGGATTTCCGAAAATATCAACCTGTCCGGACTTGACCAATTCATCCGTGAACTCCATTAAATACACGTTGCTGTTCACTTCAATGCCATCCGCATGATATCCGGCGCCAAGTTCAATATTCAGCAATTGTTCGGGCTTCACCAGCGGTTTATCAAAATCATATTTTGGAGATCCGCCTGATGTGTCCACAGAGAATTGGGGAACGGCGTTGGGATCCCAATACGCATCTTCGGCCGCATAGAGATTCCGCATTCGCGGTTCACGTGTTGTGTAACCAAATGAAACATACGCATTCCATTCCTCCGTCACGTTGTAATTCAATCCCAGACGGGGATTAACGAATAGATACGGTACGCTGAACGAATGATCCAGAAATTTTTCATTCCGGATCTGATATTCATTATATGCCAGCTGCAGGTTCGCCATCAGTGTCATCTCATCCTGCAGTTTGAAATTCTCTGTCATATACACGGACGCCATGTGCTTGATCCCGTCATATTGATAAAAACGGTATTCCGGATCGTAGTGAGACGGCAAGCCTTCGGCATACTGGATCTTTCCCCAATGTTTTCCGAGATGATACCGATATTCACCACCGACAGTCAATTCGCCGCGATCATGCTGCCATTCGTACCGCGGCAACCATCCCCATTGCAGAAGGTCGACACCTGCCCGGATGATCGCATTGGAAATTGTCGGCGTGGGAACAAACCCGTGAAGACTGTCCACGCGCAATGTTGCCGCATCCCCCCAGGAACCGTCGATGTCAAATTGGCCATGGCTGTCATAGAAAAATACTGTATTGTCCAATTTTTCCGTTGCGGAGATCTTCCATTCATTTAGGATCTCATAGTGCGGCTGATAGAATTTTTCTTTCTCCTCGGTGCGGCGGATGTTTCCGCTTTCATTGAAGTTCATTCTCCGCAACGTATAATTTGGATTCACTGATTTCGGTAACCCGAGATAGACCAGCGCGTCCTGCAAAGGTCCGCCGAACATATGAAACCGCGTCGTTGATTTGTTGGCGACATACATCGCTCCGAAAAAATAGGAGTCCATTTTGATCCATGAATGGTTGCGATAACCATCCGAAAGTATTTTTCCATATCTCCCGTAAATCATCAAAGAATTGTCAATCAATCCGGAGTTGAACGAAAGGGAGTATTTTTGCATGGTGAGCGGAAGGGATGAACTGCTGTCGCCGAATTCCTGAAATCCCGCCATTGTTTCAATTTTCAGAGATGGCGTTGAGGTGAAGGGATTGGTGATGATGTTCACTGACCCGCCGATGGCCGGAGGTCCGTAAAGGGCGCTACCTGCACCACGCTGTACCTGCACGCTGGATGAACTTGCAAGCAGGTCCGGAAAATCGATCCAGTATACATTATGATCTTCGGGATCGTTTTGCGGAATACCATTCACCATAATCGAAAGACGCCGCTGATCAAAACCGCGCAGGAACATGTAATTATAGCCGATACCATTGCCACCGTCCGAATAGGAGATCATCGAAGGCAGTTCTGCCAGCATCACCGGAACATCCTGCATGGAATACCGCTGTTCAATCGTCTCTTTGTGAAGGTTGGTGAAGGTGACGGGCGTTTCCCGTTCTTTTGCCATCGTTCCCGTAACAAGCACAGGATCGAATTCATATTTTATTGTGTCCGCCTCTTGCTGTGCGAACAATGGTGAGTACAGTAGTGAAATCAAAGCGATCGCCATTATTATACCAGATAGTTTTTGTTTGCTGTTCTTCATGGTACTTTCTGCCTCTTTAAAAGTGGTTTAAAAATAAAATCGCCGTTCTGAACATGCAGCGTCAGAAACGGCGAATAAAAAGAGGTACAATGATTTTTATTGTCGTTTCCCTACGCTGGTATTATCCAGATCAGGTGGTTCATCGCCCAGTCTCCCGGTGCGAATCAAGGGTGTGTATCTCAGTCCCGTTATAGCGGAACACCCCTAACGAATGATTGTCATCTTAAAAGAACGAATTGCGGTATCAATATAACCCTATTACGTACGGAAAACAAGCGAACGGTTAGTCTTTTGAACCGTCTTTATTATTATCCTTGTAGACTTTAATGGAAGCTTTCAAATTCTCATCGATAACACCTTCGTTTTCTGTTACCTTTGGATTCACCAGCGCTCCGGCCTTATTTTTAAACCACTGCGCGGAGCTGATGACCACGGAGGCATTGATGGATGGAGAAACTTCCGTCACTTCAAGTGCAGGCGAAAATTCCACTGTTTGTTTCGCATCCACTTTTGAACGATACATGAACGTATCAGGCGGTGCGCCGGCGGCAGTAAAAATGCCATTAATGATGATGCTATACCGTTCGCCGCTGAGGAATTCTGTAAATTGTGAACGTTCCGCTTCTGTAAGCGAGGAAATCTCAGATTGTTCTACTTTTTTTACATCATATTCAATCTTATTGTACGATCCAAACGGAACGGTAATCGATCCGACGTTCTGTACCGCGCCGGAAAGGTTTAATTCCAAAATTATCGGGTTTGTGCGAAAATTGGAACTGTCTCCCTTCGGAGATTTAAATTTAATATCCCGCAAAATAAACCGTGCCCTGGTGATTACTATTGTATCATTTGCATTGATGCCACCGATTTTTACCAACGTTGCCGTAGTGTATTTTGCCGACATTGATAATGATCCGTTGGTTGATTTTGATTCGGTAGTCGAATCGCATCCCCACAACAGTATTCCAAAAAACACTACTCCTACACTAAGTATATTTGGTTTCATAGAATTCTCTCCTTTAATAAATATTGGTAACATTTTAGTATAACCAATTGCAGTCAGGAGCGATGTGTGAGGAGTCACAACGAATCGAAGTATTATTAGATGTTGAATATTTTGGCATTCAAAACTACGCCTACTCGTTTAGTTATTTTTTGCGAAAAACAATAAGGGTAGCGATGATTATAGAACGAATAAATTTGTTTGTTGTCTTTCGGTAACAACACTAATCGTTGTGGTCAGCGGGTTTCATTCCTTCTGCGCCGGGAAGTTTTCCGGTTAACATTTGCGGATTGTGAATCAATACCGGAAGATGCTGCGGGCAAATCCACAGATCCCCATTCTGGTATGCAAGATTGATGAGCGGGATTTGTTGCTGCGATTGATTGCAGACGAGACATGTTTTGTTTTGTTGGGTCATGGTATTTTTCTTCGGATGAAAACTGAATACAATAGGATATTTTTTCGAAACGAACTTGCCCGCCAGATAATTCGACCGGTACACCGACCGTCCCGACGATTGTGAAGATTTTTCGTATCGTGGAAATTGATACTAAAAATCTAACAGCACGCCGTTCTTTACAATCTTCCGGGCGTGATTGATGCCGTAATGATACGGGATGGTGCGAAAATCGACTGCGTCATACAACACGACATCCGCTTGTTTGCCGATTTCGATACTGCCGACGGATCCGGACATTCCCAACGCGGCTGCGCCGTTCAGTGTCGCCGCAGTGATTGCCTCTTCCGGTGTCATGCGCATCTGTGTGCAGGCGAGAGTCAACATCATCTGCATAGAAGAACACATCTGCGATCCGGGATTAAAATCTGTCGCAACGGCAAGTGGGATACCCGCATCGATCAGTGCGCGGGCCGGAGCATACGAATGATTTAGAAAGAGAGAACAGCCGGGCAATACCGTGGCAATCGTATCGGAATTTTTCAACGCGGCGATTCCCTGTTCGTTTGTCTGTTCTAAATGATCAACCGAAATGGCATGATGTTTCGCTCCTAGTTCAGTCGCTCCCATCGCACTTAATTGATCGGCATGAAGTTTCGGAATTACTCCGAGACGCTTTGCTTCCAAGATAATCTGTTCCGTCATCTTCAGATCGAAATATCCTTTTTCACAGAACACGTCTACGAACATTGCCAATTTTTTCTCGGCCACATACGGCAACATATAATCGCAGATCCGTTCTACATATGACTGCTTGTTTTCCGCATATTCAGGCGGGAATGCATGCGCACCCAAAAACGTAGCAACGATTGTCACAAAGTGGTCGCGCTTCAGATCGGAGATCACCTCCAGTATCTTCATCTCCGCTTCGGGAGAAAGACCGTATCCGCTTTTAATCTCTACTGTAGTCGTACCATTCCTGAGCATTTCATTCAGACGCCGTTCACCTGATTTATAGAGATCCCGTTTAGTTGCATCGCGTGTTGCCTGCATTGTGGAAAGAATTCCACCGCCCGTCTCAGCAATTTGTTGATACGATTTCCCTTCGGCGCGAAGGGCAAATTCATTTTCCCTACTTCCGGCAAAGACCAAATGCGTATGTGAATCGACGAACCCCGGAAGCACTACTTTTCCTTCTGCATCAATCACATCCATTCCATCCGGCGCTTTTAGTTCCATACCGCCAATACCGGTGATAATACCGTTTTCGATAAGCAGCGACGCGTTGGTATGTATATGCAATTCACGCATTTCCGTACCGATCTTCACACGTTTCCCCTGCGCTGCCACAGTAACTAATTGTCCAATATTTTCAATACATAAGTTCATACACTATCCACGAATAACATATCTGATTCAAAGAAAAGCAAAATTTATTTTTTACCGAAGCTGACCGAAATAGAGACAAACCAGGCACCCCGTTGCCACTAAATAATTAATGATCTGCGATTCTTCTTTTTCAGAGAGTGCATCAAGCATTTTAATTTCAGCAACAATATTAGCAAAACCCGTATGATCGAGCATCTTTGCTTAACACTCGAATGCTATCGACTTCTGCGATTCAAATGGATTTTTTTTCACGCAGCTCAATTTCAAATGCTTCCTGATATACTGCTTCTAAAAACCATTGCTAAGTTCAATATGCACTTCGAATGCCGCTTCGAAGATCCGAAAAACCTCTTCTTAATAGACCAGGTCAATCATACTATTCGCGATCCGTTGTGTTCTCTGCGGAAGAATATTCTATGCATTGAAATACTGGAAGTTTTGGATATTTTACAAACGCACGGTCAATCTTCGAATATTCACACAAATGAAAATCACTCCCTTTATTGCTGCGCACGAGCGAATGAAAGCGGCAATCCTTGCACAAACCGATCTTGTTTTCCTGCCGGTTCGTCATGCAATTCCGAGATCCGAGAGCACTACCCCGAGCAGATCGTAGGAACGGTTTAAGGATTGAGTGATTTCCTCTAGGTTCTCATTGGTAATGATGGCAGGGTTTTTTTCGGCATTAAGTTCAACATTCTTGCATTGATCCGCAAGATCTTCAACACCGAAACTCAATGCGAGTCCGCGAAGCTTGTGCACCGCAAACACAATTCCGGTAATTTCTCGTTCCTTCCACACTGCTGAAAGCTGACGAATAATTTGGTTCGACTGCGACGGATAGGACTGAACAAATTCGGTCATAAATTCTACATCGGTCTGATCTAAGAGTTCTTTCAAGCGGAAATACATCAACTTTCTTGGAGAAGCGTGATCGTTCGTTCGTTTTGCTTCAAGAATAATTTCTCCATAATGCTGTAAAATATCCCGTAACCCTTCCAGCCGGACCGGTTTACTGAGGTAATCGTCCATACCGGCATCGATACATTTATCTCTGTCACCGCTCATTGCATCTGCGGTCATGGCGATAATCTTCGGACGGACAGACGGATCAATAATCTGAAGAATCGCACGGGTTGTTTCCAGTCCATCCATCACTGGCATGTGTAAATCCATCAGAATGATGTCATACCGATTTTCGTTGATAATGGAAAGGACTTCTTTACCGTTCGCAACTATATCTGCGGAATACCCAAGCTGCTGCAGCAGGCGCAGCGCCAATTTTTGATTGATTACATTATCTTCTGCAATAAGAATCTTCAGCGGGAGCAAGGAGGAGAGCGGTTCGATTTTTGCCGATACGTTTCCTTTTATCACACTGACCGATATAACATTATTGCTGAGCACATCAATCATTGTGGAATAGAGGTGCACATGTTTCATTGGTTTAAGGATAACGGCGGCAAACAACGCATTCTCCGTTTCCGAAAATTCACTTCTGCCGGAGGAAGAAAAGAGTACAATCGGCAGCAGATGTTCACCGCGCTCTGTTCTGATTGCCCGTGCAAGTTCCACGCCGTTCATCACCGGCATGTGGTAATCGATAATTGCGATGTCGAACGGATCGTTACCTTTTAACCACTGCAACGCTTCTTCCTGCGAAGTTGTGGCGCGCGGATGCATTCCCCAATTGGTGCATTGAATGCTAAGGATGTTCAGGTTTGTTTGGTTGTCATCCACCAGCAACACTCGTTTCCCTTGTAACTCAGGAATTTTACCGCGGACATATTTCTTCGGCTGTGAATCTCCATTCGCGGATGTGGGCACACGGATGGTAAAATGGAAGGTAGAACCTTTTCCCTCTTCACTCTCCAGCCACACCTTTCCATTCAGCATTTCCACTAGACGCTTGATGATTGCAAGACCAAGACCGGTGCCGCCGTATTTTCTGGTCGTGGAGGCATCCACCTGTGAAAATGCCTGAAACAGTTTTGTTGCTTGTTCATCGGAGATCCCAATTCCACTATCCTTCACCGAAAATTGCAAGGTTGTCATATCCTCCTCGCGTTGCAGTTCCTTCACCGTTACCAACACCTCTCCTTTTTCGGTAAACTTAATCGCGTTATTCGTCAGATTCAGCAAAATTTGACGAAGGCGGATCGGATCACCGATGATATACTGCGGCGTGGAGGGATCAACGAGATACACAAGATCAATCCGTTTCTCCACTGCGCGTCGCGCCACAAGGTCGAATGTTTCTTCAATCAGTCCCTGCAATTCTATAGGGCGCTTCTCCATGTCCAGCTTACCGGATTCAATTTTTGAGAAATCGAGGATGTCATTGATGAGCGTCAGCAGTGTTTCACCGCTGGTACGGATAATTTCGGTGTATTCCTGTTGTTCTTCGGTCAACGAGGTTTGCATCAACAGATCGGTCATACCGATGACACCGTTCATCGGAGTGCGGATTTCATGACTCATGGTAGCAAGAAAGAGCGATTTTGCTACCGTGGCGGATTCCGCCGCTTCCTTGGCATTCTTCAATTCCTCTTCAAACTGTTTCCGCAGGGTGATATCGCGATATGCACTGAGAAACATTACCTCATCTTTAACATGTACAATGCGAGTAGAGATCAACAAAGTTCTTTTCGAACCGGCCTTCGTGAGAATCGTCGATTCTACATCCTGAATGAAGCCTTTTTCCACCACATCACCCAGACGATCCAATCCTTTTTGTTGTTCAGCCGGATCGGGATAGAGCAGTTTGGTAAATTCGCCGTTGTTTGCTTCTTCTTTCGTAAATCCTGTCAGCTCTTCCATCTTGGCGTTGAAGATCTCAAACCTACCGCGCTTATCGCTCAGTGTAATTCCTTCGTCAACCGTAGTAATCACCGTATCTAATTGCCGTTGACTGCGGACGATCTCTTCCTCCACTATTTTCTGTTCCGTAATGTTCCGTGCGATGGTCAGAAACCCTACCACCTTATTTTTTTCAAACAACAACTCGACGCTTTGTCCGAGAATAATATGATCGCCGTTTTCTTTCACTGCGGGAATTTCGTGATAG
>JALNZH010000043.1 GCA_023229405.1 Bacteroidota bacterium | reverse complement strand
ATGCCTAATTCAATGATGTTAATGACAGGAACTTCCGGATCGTTGATCGTGGAAAGAAGAGTTCGGAGTGATTGAACGGTATGTCGGCTGGTTGCGCTCATTGTTTTAAAGGGGTCAGACGCAATGCCTGCGCTACCATACGATATCCGGATATGACCGCGCGACGATTTGCATTTCGGAAAGCAAATGGCCAAGATGTTCGGAGTGTTTTCCTTCCCGACCACCTTTACGAATAAATGATCCCTGCACCGGCACTGTCAAAGTCGCTGACGATATCAGGTCACGCATTATTGTGAACCATCGTTCTTTCAATGCTTCAGATTTGACGGCAATACCCTTCGCAGCAAGCTCAACTTCTACTGCATCAGAAATAAACATCTCATCCGTATATTTCCACAGTTTGTCCACAGCGTTCTGTGTACGAAGGTGGCTTTCCACCGTACCGTCTCCAAGCCGAAGAAGCCATTGGCTGCTGTGCCGGAAATGATACCGCAGTTCTTTTACCGCTTTCTGTGCGATTCCCGCCAGTGGTTTGAATGTGCTTTGCTGGAGCTGTTCATACAGTAATATGCCGTACGTATCATATAACAATTGCCGCACGATCGTACTGGCAAAATCGATGTTCGGCTGTTCCACAAGCAGAAGATTCCGATATTCCAATGCCTCCCGAAAATAAACAATTTCATCCGCCGTGCGGTTATTCCCTTCCGATTCCGCCGCCGTAGAGTACAAAAAATTTGCCTGACCGATACAATCCAGCGCAATGTTGGTTAGCGCAATATCTTCTTCCAGGATCGGCGCATGACCGCACCATTCAGACAGTCGGTGACCGAGAATTAAACGATCGTCTGCAAGACGGATGAGATACTCGCTCAGTGCGGGAGTTTTTATTTTTTCCACAGTTCGTCATCCAAAGTATGTTTATAAAAATGGGGATGGCGATATACTTTGTCCGATGTCGGATCGAAAAACGATGCTGAGTCCCCGGTTGTCGTTGCAACAATATGATCCGATTGTACGATCCATATACTTTTTGTTTTACCGCGACGAGCAAAAACATCACGGGCATTTTGCAATGCGTTTTCAGCATCGGCTCCTCGTATACTTCCGGCATGCCTGTGAGGTTCGTTATCGGACTCCTGGATGAACACTTCCCAGAGATTCCACTGATCGTTTGGTTCGGGCAAAGAATTTGTCTTCGACATAAAAGGTATTATTCCAAATGGCAAATTATCAGATTATTACTACCGTGATTATATGAAGCTGAAATATTTAAGCAGCAGTCGTAATCTTCGAACGATGTTTTTCTTCATACGCGTGCGCAGCATCTCTGACCCATTTCCCATTGTCGTGCGCTGACCGGCGTGTTTCCATACGTTCTTGATTGCATGGTCCGTTACCATTAATCACTGCAGTAAATTCATTCCAGTCGATCTCGCCGATCTCCCAGCTACGTGTCGCCTCGTTGAATGCTAATTGTTGGTCGGGAATGGATAAACCCCACTTCTGCGCCTGTTCCACCGTCATATCAATAAACCGTTGCCGTAGTTCGTCATTCCCCTTCAGTTTGATCTTCCATTTCATCATATCGGGACTGTTGGGAGAGTTGGTATCATGCGGTCCGAACATCATCAGTGTGGGCCACCAAAAACGGGTGAACGATTCCTGTACCATCGCTTTCCCTGTGTCGCCGGATGCGATTAAGGTTGCAATAATTTCCATTCCCTGTTTTTTATGAAAATTCTCTTCTTTACAGATGCGTAATAATGCGCGGGAATATGGACCATAAGAGCATTTTGCCATTGTCGTCTGATTGATGATGGCAGCGCCGTCCACTAGCCAGCCGATCATTCCCATATCGGCCCAGGATAATGTAGGATAATTAAAAATAGAGGAATATTTTGCTTTGCCGGAATGCAGTTGATCGAACATTTCCTCGCGGGAAATGCCGAGGGTTTCAGCAGAACTGTAGAGATAATGTCCGTGGCCGGCTTCATCCTGCACTTTGGCAAGCAGGGCAAGTTTACGGCGAAGTGATGGAGCGCGGGTGATCCAATTCCCTTCGGGAAGCATTCCGATGATTTCAGAATGGGCGTGCTGTGAAATGAGTCGCTTTAATTGACTCCGGTATTTTTCCGGCATCCAATCATTCGGTTCAATCGTTTCCCCCGCGGCAATACGACGGTTAAACTCTGCTTCCATGGCTGCGATGTTTTCACTCATGCTGCTCCTCTTAAGAATTGTGGCTCCGCTGAGTCTGTTGGCTTGAATATACGAAAGACAGGATGTTTTCCAAAATCAAATCTATCCAGCCGTACGACAGTGTTTAATACTCGTTCGGGCTCTATACCTCGTTCATTTCGTGTGTTTCCGTATTGTGTTCAATACTAAAGAGAAATTTAGCCTTCGGATTATTGTCGATGGCGCGCTGCAGAGCATATTTTGAATCCGAAATGTAGACGAGATTTTCGTGCTTATCTAAGAATAATGAACCCGGATGGATCGTCTTCAGCCATTCAATATCAGCATCATGTTGGTATTGTACCCAGGATGCTTTATATAGTCCGAGCGGTCGAAACAAACACGGTGCACCATATTCATTTTCCAGACGGTACTGAATAACATCGAATTGAAGATCGCCAACTGTGCCGACAACTTTTCTGTTTCCCTGATTCTGCAGGAACACCTGCGCGAGACCTTCATCGGTTAATTGGCGGATACCTTTTTCCAACTGCTTCGACTTAAACGGATCAGTCAATTGCAGCTCTTTAAATATTTCCGGTGAAAACGTCGGGATCCCTTTATACATCATCTGATCTCCCTCCGTTAACGTATCGCCGATTTTAAAATTGCCGGAATCATACAGACCAATCACGTCGCCGGGATATGCCACATCCACAACACTTTTATCCTGTGCCATAAATGAGGTCGGATTAGCGAATTTTAATTCCCTCTTTAAGCGGACGTGATAATAAAATTTATTCCGTTCAAATTTTCCCGAACAGATTCGCAGAAACGCGATTCGGTCACGATGACGGGGATCGAGATTAGCATGCAACTTAAAAACAAAACCGGAGAATTTATCGCTCATCGGTTGAATCAATCCTGAAGTCGTTTCGCGGGGTTGCGGTGCAGGGGCTATCGTCACAAACGTTTCGAGCAGTTCCTTCACACCAAAATTGTTCAAGGCACTACCGAAGAAGACAGCCGCCGCATCCCCGGCAAGATATTCCTTTACATCGAATTCCGGATACACGCCGCGGATCAATTCAATATCATGTTTCAACAGTATCGCCTGTTTTCCAAATTGATCGCCTAATTTCGGATCATCGACACCAGAGAACGTTTCCACAACCTCTTCCACTCGCTGTTTAGTAGGAGTAAAAAAATTGAACGTGTTCTTGTGAATGTTGAATACACCTCGGAAGTTTGATCCGATACCCATCGGCCAGGATAATGGCCGCACATGAATGTTCAGCTTCTGTTCAATCTCGTCTAACAGTTCGATCGGTTCCCTTCCTTCCCTGTCCAGTTTATTAATAAACACGATCACAGGAGTATTTCTCATTCTGCACACATTCATTAATTTTTCTGTCTGCTCTTCGACTCCTTTTACGCAATCGATGACCAGAATAACGCTATCCACTGCTGTGAGTGTCCGGTACGTATCTTCAGCAAAGTCTTTATGGCCAGGGGTATCCAACAAGTTGATGGTGTAATTATTATAAGAAAAGGTCATCACCGATGTCGAGACTGAGATACCGCGCTGCTTTTCAATCTCCATAAAATCGGATGTCGCTGATTTTTTAATCTTGTTCGATTTTACTGCCCCAGCTATCTGGATAGCGCCACCATACAACAGCAGTTTTTCGGTCAGCGTCGTCTTACCTGCATCAGGGTGGCTGATAATGGCAAACGTTTTCCTATTTTGAATCTGTTTCAAAATGCTCATAGTATTGTCGGAAAATAAATTGGTCAAAAAGAATGGAAATGAATAACGGCGAAAAAATTGCCAGGCGAAGAACAGAGATGAGGTCGTTACGTGTGTATTTGAACTTGCATAGTGTAATATACCAAAAAAGGAGGGGAAAATGAAGATCTAAAAATTCTCCCAGCGAATAATCCCGGCAAATTCTTCAATTTGGCGCTCATGGGTTACAGAAAGCCACGAAATACGCGGTTCTTTCCTGAACCAGGTCATCTGGCGTTTAGCAAACCGTCTGGTGTTCTGCTTCATCAATTCGATCATCCGATCTTTGGAAATCTCATTTCGGAGGAATGCAAACGCCTCTTTATATCCGACCGTTTGTAAGGATT
Source organism: Bacteroidota bacterium (assembly GCA_023229405.1). GTDB lineage: Bacteria > Bacteroidota > Ignavibacteria > UBA10030 > UBA8401 > UBA8401. The sequence continues at coordinate 12,791 of JALNZH010000043.1, read as the reverse complement.
GATACCGGTCATCAAATCCCATTCCTTGAATGACCGCCACTTCTTCGATAAAGCCTTCGTCGATCATTCGATCTACTCGCCGGTTGATCCGATCATAGAGCATCGAGCGTTCCCATAACAGTCCGTAAAATTTCGCGTCATATCGTTGCTGAACGTTGTGCTGCCGGTGAAACTGGGAAATCGGCGTTCCAGTCTCGTAAAACACTTCCAGCGCACGAATCACTCTCCGGAATTTCGTGGCATCCATTCCTTCCGCAGATTCGGGATCAACCGAACAAAGTTCTTCGAAAAGCACTTCCTTCCCCTCCGTCACAAATCGATCTTCAAGTTTTTTCCTGACACTGCCAGAAATTTCCGGTTGTTCAAAAAAACCGTCCACAACTGCACGAACATACAATCCTGTCCCACCAGCAACAATCGGGAGTTTGTGATGTCCGAATATTTTATCGATGACAATTCTTCCCTGCTGCTGAAAATCTCCGGCATTAAATGATTGATCAGGTTCCAGCCGGTCGATAAAATGATGTGGCACCTGTTGAAGTTCGTGCAGCGTTGGTTTTGCTGTTCCAATCGTCAAATATTTATAAATTTGACGGGAATCTGCCGAGACAATTTCGGAAGGAACGGCTTCAGCGATCTTAAGTGTGAGCGCAGTTTTACCCGATGCTGTCGGACCAACGATGACCAATATTTTTGGCAACATGTTCACAGGTCAGGGGAAATCACTCGGAATTCCGTATACTTTCACCTGTGTTGATATGGATCCGAAAATGCCGTATCCATTTTTCATATTCGTGAAATCCGGTTCGTCCAACCGGATAGTGGTCGCGCCGGGAAAATTGTTGGCAACACTGTAATAGGTAAAGATGTCGTTGTCAAACTGTGTTAGAATGAATCTGACATCCTTAAAACGTAAATTTTTTGTTTCATAATCCGTTAAGAATTCTTCCTTTATTCTGCGAATCGTCGCCGAATAGACTTCCGTGGAAAAATTTACCGGGATAAATCTGTCCGGTGCGCTCTTCGATCGATATAACACCGGTATTGGATAGTACGACTTGGAGACTTTTCCCGATTCATCAGTCACAATATCGAGTGGCACTTCCATTGAATATACTGTCCATTTACCGTTCCGCAACACTTCAAATTCCACACGCATCACCGCAAGATATGCACCTGTATTTCTTCCAAGATACACATCAAACGTAACATTCTTGCCAGGTTCAGGAACCGATAACGGTTTAGTATCGGTTATAATTATCTGTGCAAATTCAATGCCTGTTGCTGTTGAGGTTGTGGCTGGATATTCTCCTGATTGAACAGATAAATGATATAGCTTCCTTTCCTTCGGTTTAAACTTCGCGTGCATAAACACATGAATATTTTTTGCAACATTACCCACTGTAACAGTGACCAGCGTATCCGTAAATATGAACTCACTCGAATCGTCATATACCCGGACAACAGCATTGGTAATTTCCGTATTAGGAGACTGTGTGTCGGGAACATACTGTTCCGGACTGAACGAAGAATATACACGGACATATTGAGTATCACTCGCTGCGTCCAGTACCGAATACACTATCAGTTTCGGTATATATTTGCCATTCGGTGAAAAATCATCGTTACACGAGACAAACACCAGTGCAAAGATGAGTATGGAAAAACTCTTCATATTAAAAATCCACTTTCAACGACGCCGATGGAAGGAATGGAAGCATCGTAATCTTCTGCAGCGTTTTCCGATCGTAAAACAAAATGTTATCGTTGTTATATACGTTGGTGATGCTCAGCCCGAGACTGCCATTAACGTTTCCTGTTGAATATTTATATGTGGCAATAATATCCAGTCGATGGTATGAAGGAAGACGGGAAGAATTTTTTTCTCCCAGTACAGAATACGGCCTGCCTGATTCATTTTGAAACGAGGACCGACCGATATCACCGAGGGATAATCGATCATAGAACGACACCGTTTGTGTGTACGGATATCCGCTCCCAAATTCCCAACGAAATCCAAGATCAAACGATTCAGTGATTCGTGCAATATTCATAATATTTAAGTTATGTCTACGGTCATACCGGGGAGCAAATGTATATGCATTGATGTTCAATGATGTCCAACCAATTGTATATGCCAAATACAGGTCCAAAAACGAATATTTATAACGAAACAATGTCTCGACACCATAGGATGAACCAGAACCGTTGATGTAATCCGGATCTATCGCATATTTTTTCTCCCGATTATAGAGAACCAACGAGGAATAATCTTTATAATAGGTTTGCACATTCAGCGACAATTCCGAAAAAATATTCCCCTCGAGTCCAGCTACATAATGGGTTGCGATTTCCGGTTGAGTATTGTCCGGAATATAAATCCATGCTTCGAACAGAGAAATGATATCGTCTTCATTAGTAAGCGTAATCAGATTCTGAGAATACACCCCGTAGGATAATTTCACTCTCCAGTCAGATTCAAGCAGATAGCTCAGATTTAATCGCGGCTGAAACATGGCATTCACATGTTTCCCATCGAACAGAGAAATAACATCGGAATGGACGCCGAGATCGGCTTTCAGCCGGTCATAATTTAATTGATATCGAAACCAGGCCCAGGTCTCCACCGCAACATCCTGCACTTCAATATTTAGATTTGACGAAGTGGAAAATGTGTATCGATAACTCGGAATGTTGACATCAAATCCAATGAAGTACAAATCTTTCGACTCAGTATAGATCGTCAATTCACCCCTGATCCCCCCATCTTTGATTGATGATTCGGCGTCACGAACCGCTGTTGATTGTTTGGCATCTCGAACAATGCTGAAACTGCTTCCATACAATACCGCATCTACGTAAATTCGTTCATCAACCAAATCTGAAAATGTAAATGCATACGCACTCATCCTCCAGCGATGATCCGCCTCTGTTGCTTTGGGAGCAAGGATATCATCACCGCTCAAAAATGTCTGTATGCTCTGTCTTCCATAATCGGCTCCTCCAAAATTCACTTTTGCAAAAATATCATAAAAGGAGATCGGAGCCGGATCGCGGAGAAATTTTTTGAATGTATCATTAAAGAGCGATTTGCGGGCATTCACAATCCACGTATCGTTTTTTGACAACGGACCTTCCAACTGCAATTTGCCCGAAATAAAATTGATTCCTGCGCTCCCTTTCATTTCGGAATTGTTGCCGTTTCTTGAAACTATATTGACCACGGATGATAATCGACCGCCGTATCCAGCGGGAAACGCGCCGGTATACACTTCGGTTGTTTTGACAAAGTCCGGATCGAAGATGCTGAAAATACCGAAGGCATGATACGGATTGTAAATTTTCATCCCGTCCAAATAAATCAAATTCTGATCACCCGCACCACCGCGGACATAAAACTTGGAACTCACGTCAGCCGAAGAAACGATGCCGGGAATAATTTGCAAGGAACGAAGCAAGTCGTCCTGCGCCGTGACAGGAACCTTCTTTAATTCCTGTTGACTTAAAACGTGTACGCTCGTATTAATTTCTTCCACCTCAAGTTTTCGTCCCCCGGTAATTACCACTTCGTTGACTTCAACCGGATGTGACTGCAGTTTAAAATTGAGTGTTTGAGGTTGTGCAGCACGAACAGTTATAGTTTTCGGCGAAGCAACGTAACCGAGCGATGTTGCAACAATGGTATATGTTCCCGGTGGGAGATTTGCCAACAAGTAGAATCCGTTATTGTTTGTCACCGCTCCGCGCGCTGTCCCGGTGACAGAAATTGTTGCATACGGAATCTTTTCACCGGAGGTGGTGTCAGTAACAACACCGCGCACATCTGATTTTTGAGCGGCGGCGATCTGAGTCATACCGAGGGAAAAAAGTACCAGCAGCAGTAGAAATTTGTTCATTAATTCCACCCGTTTTTTCCAATAAGGGGAACAAATTTGAATCCGTCTGCAATTACTGTCGATATGGAATCACCCTTTTTTGTTCCGATCACCAACTGCTGTGATTCTCTATCCCCGACCGGTATTGCGATGCGTCCTCCGTCTTTCAACTGTGATACCAGTGCTTCCGGAATTTTTGGTGCTCCGGCAGTGACGATGATAGCATCGTACGGTGCATGCTCTTTCCAGCCGACAGTTCCATCTCCCCCTTTGGAAGCGATCCGCAGATTCAACTGGTCAAATATTTTTCTTGCACTGTTCAACAAACTTAAATGTCTTTCGATCGTAAATACACGGCATCCAATCATTGCAATCACCGCCGCCTGATAGCCAGATCCGGTGCCGATCTCCAGCACTTTCATCTCTTTGGATAATTGGAGCGATTGGGTCATAAACGCAACAGTATATGGTTGCGAAATGGTCTGCTGACTTCCAATGGGAAGTGCATTATCTTCGTACGCGCGATTAACATACATCGGATCAACAAAAAGATGCCGCTCAACACAGGACATGGCCATCAACACTGTCTCATCCGTTATGCCTTTATTCCTTAAAGTATCGATCAATTCTTTTCGTTCTAAATCAAATCTACCCATATTAATATCGTTTCAATAATACTCTAATGAATTGAATCGTGGTGTGGAGATGCGTCATATTGCTTTTTTCGCCGGAATAAATGGTTTTGATTGGAACAGAAGTGAACGAACAGCCGCTCACTGCCGCTTTAATCAACAGTTCAGTTTCTGCTTCAAATCCAGTAGATTCCAGCTCCACCAGTTCCAAAACTTTCCTGCTCAACAACCGAAATCCCGACTGACTGTCCGGTATTGACGCGCCAGTTCTGAGACGAACCAGTGCTGAAGTGATGGTATTGGAAAGGAAACGATGCACAGGCATTGTCGCCGTGTTAAACACTCTGCTGCCGATAACCACATCAAATTTCCCTTCGGCATACTTGTTGATAAACGATGGAATCATTTCCGGCTCGTGTTGCAAGTCCGCATCCATCGTCACACTAGCATCGAATTGATGTGCAAGAACATACTTGAATCCGGTCTTCAGTGCGGCACCTTTCCCATAGTTCTTGTCGTGAGATAGCACCGTCACTCCATACTGCAAAGCGATAGCCGCAGTTTCGTCCTTCGAACCATCATTGACAACAATGATCTGCTCTTTTGAAACAATCGGCACTGTGCGTTTAAGCAAAGCAGGAAGTGAAGCGGAAGCATTATATGACGGGATGATGACAGCGACATTCATTATTGCGGTCGAATTGCCTCCTTCACATTCTGCATGGTGCGCTGAACTGATAAGACAAGCCGTTCACGCAGTTCTTTCCTCAAATCCTTTACGGATATTTTATAAAACAATTCTCCGTTATCCGCAATCGAGATTGCACCGGTCTCTTCCGAGATAATAACGGCAACAGCATCAGTCTGTTCGGTCACTCCCAAGCCGGCACGGTGCCTTGTTCCCAGCGCAAGATCGCCGATGCGGGTGATAGAAGATAACGGCAACGTACATCGTGCCGCTTCAATAATCCTGTCGTTCACAATCACTGCACCGTCGTGCAGTGGTGAGCGCGGATTAAAAATAGACAATAGCAGCAACCGACTGATCTGCGCACCGAGAGGAATTCCGGTTTCAGTAAACGATTTCATACCCGTACCACGGGCAATAATAATCAGTGCACCTTGCTTTTTCTTCGACAGTTCCAATGCCGTTGCAGAGATTTCTTCGATGGATTCTGTCACATTCAGGCGGATAAAAAGACGAACCAATCGGTTTCGAGCAATAGTCGAAAGCAGCCGGCGAATTTCCGGTTGGAAAATAATGATAAAAGCAATCACCCAGATATCGGTCAGCGTGCGTAGTATCCATCCCATCGCCTTTAAGTTCACCGATTGTGCGAACACTGAAAGCACAACAATCACCACTAATCCGATAAGGATTTGCGCCGCAATTGTTCCGCGCATCCCACGGTATAACTGATAGAAAATGAACGACACCAAAAGGATATCGATCACATCAACCACGGTCACGGTAAGAAAACTAAATTTTATTAGTTCCATTATCCTACATTCAAAATTGCATCGACCATCACTGCGATGCGTTTCATTTCCTTCACATCGTGTACGCGGATGATCCGCGCACCGTTCATGATCGCTACCGCAACCGTCGCTGCCGTCCCTTCCATTCTGTCGGAAACAGGGGCATTCAATATCGTTCCGATGAATCCTTTTCGCGACGTACCAATCAGAATCGGCAGACCAAGATCACAAAAATCGTTCAATTTCTTTAAAAGTATAAGATTATGTTCGAGATTTTTCCCGAATCCTATGCCGGGATCGACGATAATATTCTTCACACCGACTGCACGAGCCATTTCAACCGACCGCTGCAATGCAATTTTTATTTCAGCAACAACATTATTATATACCGGATGCTCCTGCATCGTTTCCGGCGTCCCTTGTATATGCATAACTACCAATGCTGCATTGTATTTGGCTGCAACATCCGCAATTTTCGGATCGAATGTCAACCCACTGATATCATTAACGATGGATGCTCCTGCTATCAACGCTGCTTCGGCAACAACTGATTTTGTTGTATCAATTGATACAACCGCTTCCGACTCCTGAACAATCCGTTTTATGACCGGAATAACTCTATTCAACTCTTCGGTAACAGTCACTTTCACGATTTCGCCGTATACTTTCTTTGGCCTGGTCGATTCTCCACCCACATCAATAATGTCCGCACCTTGCTCCAGCATTTCAAGTGCGCGCGTAACTGCAGCATCTACGGATGAATATGCACCGCCGTCTGAAAATGAATCGGGAGTAACATTTAAAACACCCATGACGTACGTTCGACGGGAAAAATCAAAATGTTTCTTCCCTATGTGCATCAATTGTACGTTCTCAGAAGACGGCGTCATCATTTTCAAAATATCGAATCGTTCATGGAGATGCAAAAAGAAAAAGAGTAAACGATCGTAAAGAAAAACCCTCTGAGGTAATCAGAGGGTTTTCATCATCCTTACTTCTGGAACATCTTAGTCCATTCGTATTTTTTACGCTTTTTCCAGTTCGCATTGTGGTAGAGGTAACTGAAGATCATCGGAACCACTGTTGTTGCTTCGGCATACACCATCTGTTCGTAGGTCGTTTCAACCTTACCCCAAGAACTTGCTTCTTTTAATGTGGATGAAGAGCACGCACCGTCGCGAACATCGGCAACCGTAATCTGAACGGCATACTCATGCATCGGGACATCCACGCCCAAAACTTCCGCACACACAACGGTATCCTGGATGAAGTTCTTCGGAACGCCGCCGCCGATCATAAAGAGACCGGACGTTTTCGCTTTCATTTTGATCTGTGTCAATTCATAAAAATCTTTTACGGAATCGATTGTCATATACGGTTTCCCTGCTTTCAGACGTTCGTGCTGATGCTTCACCAATCCGAAACCAGCCGACGAATCGGAGAAAGCGGGGCAGAAAATCGGAACGTTATTTTCATACGCAAGCTGTACGAGTGAATTTTTCTTTTTCGCATTCTTTACACACCACTTTCCCATTTCATAAATAAATTCACGGGAAGAATACGGACGCGGTTCCAGGGATTCCGCTATTTTATAAATTGTGCTGTCGCATACCTGCAGCGATTGTTCATCGATATAGGTATCGTAAATTCTATCAACGTAGTTGTTTCGCAGCATATTATCGTCGATAAACGGTGTTCCTTTGTAATGTTTGAATCCGAGCGCTTCAAAAAAATCCATATCCACAATAGAAGCGCCGGTAGCGACAACCATATCCACCATGTTGTATTTTATCATATCGGAATACACATTCATACAGCCGCCGGCGCTGGTGCTTCCTGCGAGTACGAGTGCGTTTGTGCAGCCATTGTGTTCAATCATTTTTTTGAAGATATCCGTTGCACGTGCTGTATCGCGTGAGCTGAACGACATATCACGCATCGCGTTGATGATTGGTGTCGAATCGAATTTCGTCGCGTCGACTTGTTTTACGACCTCTTGTAAAAGAGTTTTCTTCTTCATAGTGCAGCTCCTTTTGGAATAGATAATGTATTATTACTGTATTGAGTCTTCTAAAAAAAAATAAGTTGTCCATTGTTATTCTGAACACATTGCTTCGCTCAGTATAAACTTCGCGAAGAATCTTGCCCTTCCATTTGGATGGAAAAACGAGATTCCTTGTCGCTCAGTTCCTTGGAATGACATTACTATGAGATTTTTCAGATGTCTCTATGTATTCACTTCAATTATGCCGAGACCCATTTTAGTCCGATAATCGATCCGATGAGTGTAGACAAAAAAAAGATCCGCCACACATCAGAGGGTTCTTTAAAAATAAAAATACCGACAACTACTGTCCCAATCGCTCCAACACCGGTCCATACCGCATACGCCGTTCCGATCGGAAGGGTTTGCGCTGCTTTATACAACAGCGTCATACTAACGGCAAGGCACAGTAGAAAACTGGCAAACCACCAACTTGCAGCGGCACCAGATGTTTCTTTTGCTTTGCCGAGGCATGAAGCAAATCCGACCTCAAAAAGTCCGGCAATAATAAGCATGATCCAATTCATAGAACATCGTTCCCTGAAATTGTACATAAAACGTATTGTGAAAAGTGAATGGAAAGTAAAAATATAATATGGTCAATCCTGCGAAGCAGAATTGCTGTCTGAAAGGATGAACGACGAAATATAAATCGTTTCAAGAAAATGCAGTATGATGCTGTTTGTGTTCACTAAGAATATATTTTTTCCATATAAAGATACGGTTTTTTTGAAGGATTTCACAATTATAGATAACGCAGTTCCGGATGGAGATAGTTCTGAACATACTCTTTCACCGAATCTTCCAATGAACGGAATTGTACCGGGCATTGAACAGATTGAAGTTTGGTGGTTTCCGCCTCGGTGTGATATTGATACGCAGTACGGATTTCTTCCGGCATATCGACATATTCAATATTCGGAGAAATTTCCAGCGCCGAAAAAATTGCTTTTGCCAGATCATTCCATGAACGCGCCCTCCCTGTTCCCAGGTTGTAAATACCGTTCACTTTCGGCGAATTTAGAAACCACCACAACACTTCAGTACAATCTTTTATATAGACAAAGTCCCGCACCTGCTCACCATGTTTATATTCCGGTTTATAGGACTTGAATAACCGAATTTTCCCCATTTCCTGAATCTGAGTATATGCTTTACAGATAAGGCTCTTCATCTCCCCTTTGTGGTATTCGTTCGGACCAAAGACATTGAAGAATTTAACTCCCACCACTTTCTGTTGAAGATCGTGTTGCAATACCCATTGATCGAGCAGCTGTTTTGAATATCCGTATGCATTTAACGGAATTAATCTGGGAGAGACGGAATCCGCATCCGAAAATCCCATTGATCCGTCGCCGTACGTTGCACCGCTGCTCGCATAAATAAACCGGACTTTTTTCCGTACCGACCACTCTGCAAGAATACGTGTATACCTGTAATTATTTTCCATCAAGTGATCAACATCTTTTTCTGTCGTGGAAGAGTTCGCTCCCATGTGGATGATCGCCGCAACCTTCGGCAATCGTTCGTTGAGAAGCATTTCAATGAAATGATCCTTATGGATAAAATCGGCAAACTGTTTCCCCACAAGATTTTTCCATTTCCCTGATGTCCCCAGTTCATCGACAACAAGGATGTTGGTCTCCCCTTGTGCATTGAGTTTGGCAACCATTGCGCTGCCAATAAAACCTGCGCCGCCGGTAACGATGATCATTTTATTCCTATTCCTGTGTCAACATCTTTAGATGATGTCAATAATGCAAAATTATCTCCGTCCGACGCTGTTGCCAGAAGCATGCCGTTCGATTCAACTCCCATCAGTTTTGCCGGAGCAAGATTTGCCACTACAATAATTGTTTTGCCGATTAATTGTTCCGGAGTTATTTTTTCTGCAATTCCGGCGACAATTTGGCGATGTTCAAAGCCAAGATCGATCTGTAGTTTTAGTAATTTCTTTGATTTTGGGACCGTTTCGGCTTGCAAGACTTTTGCAGTGCGGAAATCGATTTTGGCAAAATCATCATATGAAATCTGTTGTTTTAAAGGAGCAAACGTGTTTGCTGCCGTAACCGGCGCTACGGCCGGAGTTCCAAGTGTTCCCAATTCCTGTTCGATGGTACTATCCTCAATTTTTGTGAATAAAATTTCCGATTGGCCAAGTTGATGGCCCTCAGAGAGTTGTGCTTCGCCTGCGTTCATCCAATGTTCGTCACTGATTGATCCCTGCAGGTTCATCATCTTCCAAACTTTGTCTGATGAAAACGGTACAATAGGCGAAAATAGCACCGCCAGTGAGCGAACAATGTTCAAGCAGATGTTTAAAGTTGTGCCGCATTGCTCCGGCTGTGTTTTGGAAGTCTTCCACGGTTCACTGTCATTGAAATATTTGTTCGCTGCACGCGCACCGTTCATCATTTCCATCGTCGCATCGCGGAATTTGAACTGCTCAATCAAATCCGAGATTCTTTGCGGGGCATCTTTCACATAGGTAAGTATCGCTGTATCACGATCGTTCAACGGGCCACGTTTTGGGACGGTATTCGCAAAAGTTTTTGCGGCAAATGTTATCGTTCGATTGATGAAATTTCCATAGATATCGGCAAGTTCGTTATTATTTTTTGCCTGGAAATCTTTCCAATAAAAATCCGAATCTTTTGTTTCCGGTAAATTTGTTGCGATCGTATAGCGGAAAAGATCTGCCGGATACCGGTCAAGTATATCCTTCACATAAATGGCATTGTTTCGACTTTTGGAGAATTTTCCCCCTTCCAGATTCAGAAATTCATTCGCCGGAACATTATCCGGAAGGATATATCCCGTCCGTGCCATCAATTCAGCAGGAAAAACAACAGTGTGAAACACAATATTGTCTTTGCCGAGAAACGCGATATATCTGGTCGTTTCATCGCACCAATATTCTTTCCATCGTTCCGGAGTTCCTTGCTGTATCGCCCATTCTTTGGTAGACGAAATATATCCCAACACGGCATCGAACCACACGTAGATCACTTTCCCTTCCGCACCATCGATCGGAACCGGAATTCCCCAACTGAGATCGCGGGTAACGGCACGTTCCTGTAGTCCTTCTTTCAGCCAGCTGCGCGTCTGCTGCAACACATTATCCTTCCAGTCAGCAGAATGCCCTTCCACAAACGCTTCCAGTTTTTTCTGAAAACGTCCCAATGTGAAATACCAGTGTTTCGTCTTTTTCACTACCGGCGTTTTCCCGGTGATCAAACTTTTCGGGTTTTTCAGATCGAGTTGATCATAATATTTTCCGCAGTTATCGCATTGATCTCCACGCGCTTTATCGTAAGCACAATTAGGGCACGTGCCTTCAACATACCGGTCAGGCAGAAACATCTTCGCTTCTGCATCATAAAATTGCTCCTGCTCTTTCGGGAGAAGATATCCTTTCTGGAGCAGATCGAGGAAAAACTCTTTGGCAGTTTCGTGATGGATGGGAAGCGACGTGCGGGAAAAATTATCAAAGTTGATTCCAAATCGCCGGAATGCATCCTTGTTCGCTTCGTGATACTTATCAACAATAGCCTTCGGAGTCGTTTTTTCTTTTTCGGCGGATATTGTTATGGCCACACCGTGTTCGTCTGATCCGCAAATGTGCAGCACGTCGCGATGCTGAAGCCGCTGATATCTTACATAGATATCGGAAGGGACATAACAACCTGCAAGATGGCCGAGATGGATGTGCCCGTTTGCATACGGAAGCGCTGAGGTAACTAATATACGTTTAAACTTATTTTGCATGAAGAATTCTTCGTAATTGCATCGTGAGTGAGAGCATAACCAACGGAAGATACACATTTCTTCGGAGAAGTTCGAGTGACCGTTCGACTGTTGCCATGCAGGCTTCAAGATCCTTTCCGCCGAATCTGCCGACGAATTTTTCTAGATCAGTCTCCTGATCAAGATTCATGATGTTGTGCGAAGAACCCTCCCGTACAACGATTGTATCGCGGAACCACACAAGCATCATCGACAACAACTGCTCCACATTGTCGCGCTTATTTCCCGTAAGATACTCCTCCTGTTCTTCCATCAATTTTAATGGAGATGATCCGAGTATACTTCTGAGAAATCCGATTGCGTCAGTCCGAAATCGTGAAATATCGTCTTCTTGCAGTTCCATCGCACGGGTAAAACTGCCATTCGCCAGGCGCGCAATCACCCGGGCTTCCTGTTCCGAAAGTTGTTGTCGCTGTATCAACGCAGAGACAATCTCCTCATCGGTAAGTATGGCGCACTGAACCGACTGACACCGGGAGATAATCGTCTGTTTCATCGTATCCTTGCGCGACGTTACCAGCAAAAAATAGAAACCGTCCAGCGGTTCTTCCAGTACTTTCAGCAGTGAATTGGCTGACTCGTCATTCATGGCATCAGCATCAAAGATGATGAACACTTTGTTCCCAACTTCCGCACCGCTCATTGAGGATTGTTTTTTTATTTCACGAATTGACGGTACCCGGATAAATTTCGCTTTGGGAATATCGATGTGAAAGTACGGGTTGGCAGCCTTTTCCGACATCTGTTTCCTGATTTCGTCAAAGACTTCGTTATCAACGGTTTCGTCATCATCCTTGTCGTTCTTTTTAGGATTATCCACTCCCGGAAGAGGAAAGATCAATTTGAGGTTTGGGTGGTGCAGTGTTTCCATCTTTCGGCAGCTGGAACACGTTCCGCATGAAACCGTCTGCTGAGTTTTGCATAGCAATGTTCTTGCAAACTCAATCGCCAGAG
>JALNZH010000042.1 GCA_023229405.1 Bacteroidota bacterium | reverse complement strand
CACGCCCAGTCATCTACAAACAATTGGAAGTGATCCGAAAAAACCTGGAAAAACATTTCCGGGATATGATGGACATCGAGTTCACGATTCAGGAAGGTGTGCTGTTTATGCTGCAATGTCGCGTCGGTAAACGGACTGCGCTGGCTGCAACACGCATCGCAATTGATATGGTGAAGGAACGCTTGATTGATGACAAAGAAGCATTAATGCGCATCGAACCGGATCAACTGAACCAATTACTCCGTCCGGTGTTCGATGTGAAAGAGAAGGAAGTGGCAATTAAAGCGGGTCGGTTTCTGGCGAAAGGTTTGAACGCCGGTCCCGGCGCTGCAACAGGACGCATCGTCTTCACCGCGCCCGATGCGGAAGACTGGAAAGACCGCGGCGAACAGGTGATTCTCTGCCGCACGGAAACATCGCCCGAAGATATCAAAGGAATGAATGCTTCTGAAGGAATTCTGACCGCCTTCGGCGGTATGACCTCCCATGCCGCTCTCGTTGCTCGTCAGATGGGTAAAGTATGCATCGTCGGTTGTGCCTCGCTTGAAGTGGATTACATGTCTCACTCCATGAGAGTAAACGGACGCATTGTCCACCAGGGCGATTGGGTGTCTATTGATGGTTCGACCGGAGAAGTGATCGAAGGAAAGATTCCGACGAAACCGTCCGAAGTGGTGGAAGTGTTGATCAACAAAACGCTCGATCCTAAAAAAGCACCCTCCTATCAGAGTTTTGCAAAAATCATGGCGTGGTCAGATCGGTATCGCACGCTTGGTATTCGCACCAATGCCGATCAGCCAGATCAGGCGTCGAATGCCATTGCATTCGGAGCTGAGGGAATTGGATTGTGCCGTACAGAACATATGTTCTTCGGTGAAGGAAAGATCACACCGATGCGTGAAATGATTCTTGCGGATACTGTCGAGCAGCGAAAGAAGGCTCTGGCAAAACTGTTGCCGTTGCAACGCGAAGATTTTGAAGGAATTTTCCGGGCAATGAACGGTTTCCCCGTTACCATCCGTACGATCGATCCGCCGCTGCATGAATTTCTACCGCACGATAAAGCAACACAGCGGTTCCTCGGCCGTGAAATGGGAATTCGGTATGAAAAGATTCATCGTCGCGTACAGGAACTGCACGAGTTTAATCCAATGCTCGGTTTCCGCGGTTGCCGATTGGGCATTCTCTATCCTGAAATCACCGAGATGCAAAGCCGCGCAATTTTTGAAGCAGCAGCAAATGTTATCGTGGAAGGAATTGATGTGATTCCCGAAATCATGATTCCGTTGGTGGGAAATGTTCTTGAATTGGAACATCAAGCAAAACTGGTTGTGCGTATTGCACAAGATGTGATGAAAGAACGGAAGATGAAGATTAAATACCATGTTGGTACCATGATCGAAGTTCCACGCGGTGCCATCACGGCAGATCAGATCGCCACTGTAGCGGAATTCTTCAGTTTCGGCACCAACGATCTGACGCAGACAACCCTTGGTATCAGTCGCGACGATTCTGCCCGGTTCCTGGTCCCATACGTAGAAAAAGATATCTATGCAAAAGATCCGTTCGAATCAATCGACCGGGTCGGCGTAGGCGAATTGATGAAAATCGCCGTGGAAAAAGGGCGCAAGACACGCCAGCGCCTTAAAATCGGTATCTGCGGCGAACACGGCGGCGATCCTTCCAGCGTAGAATTTTGTCACGAAATCGGTTTGGATTATGTCAGCTGTTCTCCGTTCCGTGTACCTATCGCCAGATTGGCTGCCGCACGTGCTGCATTAAAATCTCAGAAATAACTATGAAACACTGCCGGGGACTCTCCGGCAGTGTCGTATTCATTCTATCGGTACTATCGGAAGATCTCCGGCGGTGATCGGTGCCGTGGTTTCAAACGAACTTTGAAAACAACAAAAGGAAAACAATACGCCCATGAATGCAAAAGAACGAATGTTCCATTCCATTGAACATGCGATCAACGATATCTCCAAAATGCAAGATGTTGTGATCATACTGTCGAGAGAAATTTACGAACTTCATGTAACCAAAGAGCATGAACCGAAACTTGCGCAGATGAAAGAACAGGTGAACGATCTTAAAAAACGTATGGATGGTATGCAGGAATTTCTCTATTCCTGTGAACGTCCGACCGAATATACGGAACGGCGGATGTCCGAGATTGACGTCGTATCGTAGTTTATAGTGGACCGTTGGCAAAGAATGATTGGTTGGAAATATTGAAATCACCGTTGTACAAAAAAAGGAACTCGTGTTGTAGGTGATAGCTTCAAACGGTGTGGGATGGTGATGCTTCACACTCCGTCTTCTTCTATGACATAAAAGCAAAACGGTGGGCTTCAGAAATTATGAGCCCGCCGTTTTTCGTTTTTACATATACCGTCATAGCTGTCCAAAATAAAGGTTCTCTGAGTATAACATCAATCAAAAACATGTCAAATAACTCACGTTACGCAAAACAAGAAAAACGGTCATGGTGAGCAAGGCACAGGCTAAGATAGTTAAGCCATCCTTCTGCCGAAGGCATCCCTATCGGGAGACGCATCCTTTCCCGCAGGGATTCCTTCGGAACAAACAGCAAAGGATTTGCCCAGGATGACCTCTGTTTCTGCGCCGCGTCGAACCATTTTTACCTTTTTGCGTAACATCAGTCAAACAAAATAGAATTTTACAAAATATATGAAGTAAGCCCCATGAGTTAACATTGCAATCGTAATGTTGTGGGAGGGAGCGAAATGTTGGAGAATTGAGCGAGATTTTTTTCCCTGCCAAGGGGGAGATACAGAGGGAGTCTGAAAATATGATGGTACTGTTGATTACGCGAAGAGCGCCATCAATGGGCATGAGCGAACGGGATTCATCGCGCGCGTTAAATTTCGCAAGGAGTTCTTTTGCTTCTTTTCTTGTGCCGACCAAATCTTTATACCATGTCGGCATTCCTTCGGAACCACGTCAAGAAAAGAAGCAATAAGTTTTTCTCTTTTATGATTTATTTTGGACAAGTATGTCCACATAAAAACGACAGAGATCCTTGTCCATGGGACACCCTCTAATTTATCTCGATCAGATCAATGCTCTTATTGTTGGACCAAGAGCTACGGGTGTTCAAATGTACGAATTTCTTCCGTTTGTGTAACATCAGTTATTAAAAAGGTTTATGTATTGTAATGCGGACTCAGCAATACGATTTTCTTCAGTTTCTATATATTAACTCAATTCAAAAATATTTTCATTCGTTGCCCAGTGTGAAATGATGAACTTCCCAGTGTCGGCATTTTAGTCTTTTAATTTCCTCTTTTTACCAAAGCTCGCAATATTCTTCCCATAATCGGAAATAAGACAAACTGGTGTTGCCGAATCTGGGCGATGTCGTAATAAAAACAATAGCATAATTTTTGCTATGGTTTGTGGTGATGGTACGAACACGTATTCCGGACCATAACAACGATACTTCCATCGATTACTAACGACTATGATTCAGACCGAAAAACAGCAGCATCCCAGCGGTGACAATCGTTTTAAATTATTAGATCGGGCGATTACCAAACACCAAGCGCGCGGTGACGCATTGATTGAAGTGCTCCATGTGGCGCAGGGTATCTTCGGATTTCTCGAGAATGACCTGCTCATCTATGTGGCACACGCACTGAAACTTCCGCTAAGCAAAGTGTACGGCGTTGCGACATTCTATCACTTCTTTAATCTGAAACCGAACGGAGAACACACCTTCGTACTTTGCATGGGCACAGCCTGTTATGTTAAAGGAGCGGAACGTATCCAATCGGCACTGGAAGAACATCATCAATGTAAGTTTGGACAAACGACGAAGGACAATAAGGTTTCTTTCATCACCGCCCGGTGTGTCGGATCGTGCGGTCTTGCGCCGGTGGCCGTGCTGGATAATGCAGTTGTTGGTAAGCTAACGCCGGATGAATCTATTAAAAAAGTGGAACAGCTGAAGAACACACTCCGCGAGGTGGTATCATGACATTGGAAGATCTGCAGGAATTATCCGAGAAGGAACAATTGCGTCAGGCAGAAAAGAAGCACCGCATACTGTATTGTTCAGCTGCTGGATGTGCCTCTTGCGGCAGCGATAAAATCGGTGCTGTGTTGAAAGCAAAAATTAAAGAACATGGATTGGAAAAAGAGTGTGAAGTCGTCGGCACAGGATGTCTTGGACTCTGCGGAGAAGGACCACTGGTGAAGCTGCAATCTGATCAGACGCTTTATCAAAATGTCGATGTGCAGGCAGCGGAACAAATTATCGAATCGCACATTGTGAAGAATTTGCCGGTCACAGCGAAAAAGGTTGACACGACTCAGCCGTTCTTTATATCCCAAACGAAGATCGTACTGGAAAATTGCGGTGAGATCAATTCCGAAAGTATTGATGAATACATTGGAGTTCGCGGGTATGAGGCGTTGGCAAAAGTAGTGAACGAAATGCAGCCCGCCGAGGTGATTGAAGAAATTCGTAAAAGCGGATTACGCGGCCGTGGCGGTGCGGGATATTCAACCGGATTAAAATGGGGAATCGTCAGCAAAGCGCACGGTGAGCAAAAATATGTAGTCTGCAATGCGGACGAAGGTGATCCCGGCGCATTTATGGATCGGAGCGTATTGGAAGGAGATCCGCATCGTGTACTGGAGGGGATGGCGATCGCCGGATACGCTGTGGGTGCAACACAGGGTTACGTGTATTGCCGTGCGGAATATCCTCTTGCTATAGAGCGATTGAAACTGGCCATTAAACTGGCGGAAAAAATGGGAATGCTTGGCAACCGCATACTTGAATCGCAATTTAATTTCCGCATCGATATTCGCATTGGTGCCGGTGCGTTTGTCTGCGGCGAAGAGACGGCGCTGCTGCAATCCATCGAAGGAAAACGGGGCAATCCAAAACCCCGTCCTCCGTATCCTTCCGAAAAAGGATTATGGGGAATGCCGACGCTGATCAATAATGTGGAAACGTTCGCCAACATCGCGCCGATTATCAGAAACGGCAGCGAATGGTTTGCGGGGATCGGAACGGAAAAAAGCAAAGGTACGAAAGTGTTTGCGTTAGCGGGCAACATCAGAAATACCGGACTGATTGAAGTGCCAATGGGCATTCCTCTGCGGAAGATTATTTTCGATATCGGCGGCGGTACGCCCGAGGGGACGGAGTTTAAAGCGGCTCAGACCGGTGGTCCGTCAGGCGGTTGTATTCCAAAAGATCATTTGGATCTTCCGGTGGATTACGAATCGCTCTCCAAGGTTGGCTCGATCATGGGAAGCGGCGGAATGATCGTTATGGATTCCACATCCAAAATGGTGGATGTGGCGAAATTTTTCATGCAGTTTTGTATGGATGAATCGTGCGGCAAATGTATTCCGTGCCGCGTCGGCACGCGACACATCTATGGTTTGCTGGATAAGATTTCCAAAAAGAAAGCTACGCAAGATGATATGGTGCTGCTGCAGGAATTATGCACCATGGTGAAAGAAACAAGTCTGTGCGGATTGGGGCAATCGGCGCCGAATCCTGTTCTTTCCACTTTACGGTTCTTCCGGAATGAATATGAAGAACTGTTGCAGCCGGTGGAAATATATCAAGGTGAACCGGGTGTTGTTGCCGATTTTGAAAAATAACTTTCAATGACACTCGCCATACTGAACCCTGAATAAAAACGTTTTAGGATACGCTTGTTTCGGCATCTGATTGTAAAAAGATGCTGACATCCCGCCAAACAATATGGCGAGCAAGTCGTCGGTATGACGCGATAAAAAATGGAACAAATACCATGGCAGTAAAAACTCTAACGATCAACGGTGAACAATACAGCGCACAGGAAGGTGAATCGATTCTTTCCGTGGCACGACAACATAATATTCCCATCCCAACGCTTTGTCATCTGGAGGGACTCTCCACCGTCGGTGCATGCCGGCTCTGCGTTGTGCAAATCGAAGGTATCCCGAGACTTCTTCCTGCCTGCACAACAAAAGTGGAAGAGGGAATGGTGATCCAGACCGCAAATGAACGGTTAAATAAATACCGGAGGATGATCGTTGCATTGCTTGCTTCCGAAGGGAATCATGTCTGTGCCGTTTGCGTTGCGAATAACCATTGCGAACTGCAGGATTTGGCATACTCTGTTGGACTGGTGCGGGTTCGTTATCCTTATCTTTTTCCCAACAAACAGCTTGATGCAACGCATAAAGATTATGTGATGGACCACAATCGCTGCGTGCTATGTACCCGTTGTGTTCGTGTGTGTGATGAAGTGGAAGGTGCGCATGTGTGGGATGTTGCCGGTCGCGGCATCAACAGTGAAATTATTACCGGACTCGATTATTCCTGGGGCAATTCGCAAACATGTACCGAATGCGGGAAATGCGTTATGGTCTGTCCGACCGGTGCACTGTTCGAAAAAGGAGTTACTGTCTCGGAAATGGAGAAAAAGAAAGGCTTCCTGAAATACATTATTACCGCACGGCAAAAGAAAGAATGGGTCTCTATTGGGAACGAGTAACTAATCATTCAATGATACATTGTATCACGGCATCATTGAATCAATCATCCGATGAATAAATGAATCAATTATACCTACTCTTATGAACACACCATACGAACGCACCATCTCATCCCTTGAAGCAGAGCAAGGATATTTTTTGATACTGAAAAATCAACTCAGGCTGTTTCCGAAAGTTGGTTCGACATTTTCTTTGACAAACGGACATATGAAACAACAGGCGATGATCGAGTCATACCGATGCGAATGCCAGGGACCGGACAAACCACACGAACATTATTTCGTCCGCTGGGCCGGTCTTGCCAAAGGTGATCATCTTATTGTCAGCCGGTCATTGCGCGACCAGCAATTATTCTCTATCAGCATAGAAGAGTGAATATGAAAGATAAAATTCAAAAACCAAAAGTGGCAACAGTGTGGCTTGGAGGATGTTCCGGGTGTCATATGTCGTTTCTGGATCTGGATGAACGTCTAATAGAGCTTGCCGATAAGATCGATCTTGTATATTCACCGTTAGCAGATGTTAAAACATTTCCCAACAATGTGGACATCACACTTGTTGAGGGAGCTGTTACGAATGACGAAAACGAAGAGATGGCGCACACCGTACGGAAACATTCCAGGTACGTGCTTTCGTTCGGCGATTGTGCCACAACCGGAAACGTAACAGCGATGCGGAATCGTTTCGGTAATGCTGAACTGATAGACCGTGCGTATAGAGAATTGGCGGATATCAGCAATTCCGTCCCCAACGATCACACGTTAATCGCGCAATTACGCGAACAGGCAATTCCGCTGCATCATCTTATCCGCGTGGACGCATTTCTTCACGGCTGTCCGCCGACACCGGATGAAATCTGGTTCGCCATCAACGAATTGTTACAAGGAAGAATTCCTGTGTTTAATACACAATTTTTACGATATGGATGAAATGGCATTGTTCCATTGATTCAATATTTTAATGATCTGATGATCCAATGACTCAATCTTTCAAAATATGGTCGAGTGTTTATGTCTAGTGTAATTACAATTTCTCCAGTTTCCCGTATTGAAGGCCACGCCAAAATCACCATCCATTTGAACGCGAAGGGTGAAGTAGAAGACGCGCGCTTTCATGTGAATGAATTCCGAGGTTTCGAAAAATTTTGCGAAGGACGGTTGCTGTGGGAAATGCCCGGACTGACATCGCGTATTTGCGGTATTTGTCCCGCAAGTCATCTCGTCACGTCGGCAAAAGCAGGGGATGATATTCTTTCGATCGGCATTCCGGAAACGGCCGAAAAACTTCGTCGATTGCTGGTGCTTGCACAGTGGATCCAGTCTCATGCACTCAGTTTTTTTCATCTTTCTTCACCTGATTTTTTACTGGGGTTCGAGGCTGATCCTGCCATCCGGAATATTTTCGGATTGTTACACCATGATAAGGAATTTGCACGCAAGGGAATCCGGCTCCGCAAGTTCGGACAGCAGATTATTGAATTTCTTGGCGGGCGCAGAATCCATACCCCATGGGCTGTTGCCGGCGGGGTGCGAGAATCGTTTACAAGAGAAGAGCGAGATACATTGTTGTCATGGTATCCGGAAGTATTAGAAACAGCATTGATGGCGCTTGATACCGTAAAGCAAATTCACGATCAGTTTACGAAAGAAATTTCCTGTTTCGGAAATTTCCATTCGTTGTTTGTCGGTATGGTTGGTTCAAAAGGCGAACTGGAATATTACGGCGGTAACCTGAGAATTATGGATAGTGCAGGAAATATTATTGCGGACAATATCGATCCCCGGGAATATTACAACCATTTCGGAGAAGCAAGCGAATCATGGTCGTATCTGAAATTTCCGTACTACAAACCGCTCGGTTATCCCAAAGGAATTTATCGCGTGGGTCCGCTTGCTCGGCTGAATATCTGCGATTCCATCGAAACTCCTTTAGCCGAACAGGAGAGGAAGATGTTTAAGGATTTAACCCCGACGACCGAAGCGGTGAATAATTCGTTCTATTTTCATTATGCACGGTTGATTGAATTGTTGTTTGCTGTTGAACGGGTAGAACAGTTGTTGTGTGATCCTGCAATTCTCGGTACACATGTCCGCTCCAAAGCGGAGATCAATAAACTGGAAGGGGTTGGTGCATCCGAAGCGCCGCGCGGAACACTCTTCCATCATTACTGGGTGAATGAAGATGGCGTGCTGCAGAAAGTCAATATGCTGATCGCGACAGCGCAAAACAATATGGCGATGAACCGGACTGTCCGGCAGATTGCCATGCAATATATTGACGGCAAAAAAATTCCGGAACCGGTCTTGAATCGAATAGAAGCGGGCATTCGCTGTTTCGATCCGTGCCTAAGCTGTTCCACGCACGCAGTCGGACAGATGCCGCTGGAAGTATTATTGTATGATGATCAAGGAATATTATTGGAGAGGAGGGTCAAATGAATGTCGGTGAAATAAAACCCAAAATTCTGATCCATGCCTATGGAAATCCAGGCAGAGGGGATGACGGCATTGGCAGCGCTTTCGTTCAGATGTGTCAACCATGGTTGTCGCATGAATCCGTCCACCATCTCACAATCGAAAGCAGTTATCAACTAAGTGTGGAAGATGCTTATACGATGAGTGAGTTTGATATTGTTGTTTTTGTAGACGCCACCATGGAAAATATAGAGAACTTCACATTTACTGCCGTGCAGCAGAAGCAACAATCTCCTTTTACCACTCACGCTATGTCTCCGTCCGGTGCACTGTACTTATGCAAAGAATTGTATGGTAAACAGCCGGAGACATATTTGTTGCAGATTGGGGGGTATGAATGGGAAATGCTCGAAGGATTATCCGAGCAGGCAGAAAAGAATTTGTGGAAAGCATTCCATTTCTTCCGAGCTAAATTGGAAGAGTGGATCGAGTTGGAACACTATCACGAAGATGAACACGAACACTCGTAGATTTCGCGTAGAACAAGTTTTTGTGGAACAGTGTGCCGAGATCTCATGCTCTGTACCTGTTATCATCTCGATCCATAATGCCATTCCCGATGGCTGAAAAATATTGGGGGAACGAATGGATTTTGGTGAACCCCCACAGTTTGGTTAAAATTAGTACGCCGCTATTGTCTATCGACGATTTGCTTTTCCCGTTCTCCCTGGCTACATTTCAAAAAATAAGGAGCTATGAGTCCGACTTCGTCGTTAACGCTCATTGCGCAGAGCGCAGTGATGCGGGAATTATTAGAACATGTTGATACGGTATCGCGTTCGGATTCCTCCGTGCTGTTGGTAGGTGAAACAGGCGTCGGCAAAGAATTATTTGCCGAGTATATACATAAAAAAAGTACGCGTGAGAGTTTCCCCTTCGTTAAAGTCGGCCTCGCCTCTCTCCCTGCCGAGTTGTTGGAAAGCGAATTATTCGGACATGAAAAAGGTGCATACACCGGCGCTGGGACGGAAAAAAAAGGATTGTTTGAATTGGCAGAAGCAGGAAGCATTTTTCTTGACGACATTGACGATTTTCCGGTACACTTGCAATCAAAGTTGCTGCGGATTCTCGAATCTCGTGAGTTGATGCGTGTCGGCGGAACGGCACCTATTCCCGTAAACGTTCGCGTCATCTGTGCATCAAAAATAGATCTAAAAGTTTTAGTTGATAAAAATTTATTTCGATCTGATCTTTATTATAGAATCAATGTTGTTCCCATCCACATTCCCCCTTTGCGGTTGCGTCGGGATGATATTCCGTTATTGATCACCCATTTTTTACATCGGTTCATTCCGAGCCATGGTGTAGAAGTGACCGACGAGGCAATGCAAATATTACGGTCGTATGACTGGCCAGGGAATATTCGTGAACTTCGTAATGTTGTACAACGGATGGCAATATTTGCTAATGGTTCAATTACGCCAAAGAATCTCCCTTCTGAAATTCATTCCAGCAGCTCCCTCGAGTCAATCCTTAAAGCATGCAATAAATGTCTTGTGGAAGAAAAGATGAGCTTTGAGGAAGTTGTACACTGCCTTGAAATGAATTTGGTGAAACAAGCTCTTCTTAAAGCCGACGGAAACAGAACACAAGCCGCAAAAATACTGAATCTTAGCCCTTCAACGCTTCGGGATAAACTGAAAAAATTTAATCTCGAAGATTAACATTACCAATCCCACGGCAATCCGTTTATTGTACAACGGATTTCCGCTGCACCTATTTCCCAGCCACTCAAATTTCATTAAAAACTCCGTTTTTTGATTGGCATTGATGTTGCAGTATGTTGAGCATTTCAACAACTGTGTATGACAATCTCATTATCAAATCCTGGCCAAAAAACTATTCTGACTGCAGAAGTGGTTGGTGTCTTCCAAAAAGAAGAACAACCGGTCACGACATTGCTCATCCGGCCATTTACCATTGAAGTGGAAGAAATAAATGATGCTCATCTGGGTGATGAAGCATCTATCGAATTGACATTTTCAATCAATGCAATAAATGTTCAACCTTTACCTAGGAGGCAGATATGAATGGTTCTCCGCTTACTCTATGGGAACATGCTCAGTCGCAGGGAGTTTCACGTCGGGATTTTATTCGGTATTGTTCGTGGCTTGCCGCGGCCGCTGGAATTGAAGCATCGAGTGTTGGTCAGGTTATTCACGCAATGGAAAAGAAACCGCGGCTTCCAGTCGTATGGATGCATTTCCAGGAATGCACCTGCTGCAGCGAATCGTTTATCCGTTCGTCGCATCCCGTCGTGTCGGATATCGTGCTCGATAAAATTTCTTTAGACTACACCGAAACATTGATGGCCGCTTCAGGCTTCCAAGCGGAAAAATCGCTTCATGATACAATGAAGAAATACAAAGGCGAATATCTGATGTGTGTGGAAGGTTCAATTCCGACAGGTGATGATGGTGTGTATTGCTGTATCGGCGGAAAATCGGCGATTGATATCGTGAGAGAAGTTGCAGCCGATGCAAAAGCAATTATTGCGTGGGGAAATTGTGCCACCCACGGATGTGTGCAGGCGGCAAAACCAAATCCAACAACGGCAACGCCGGTACATAAAATTATTTCAGGGAAACCGATCATTAACGTTCCGGGGTGTCCACCCATTGCCGAGGTGATGGCGGGGACGATCGTACATTTGCTGGCGTTCGACCGCATTCCGCAGCTTGATGGTCTTGGAAGGCCAAAAGCATTTTACTCAAGAAGAATTCACGACACATGCTACCGTCGACCAAATTATGATGCTGGCTTATTCGTTGAATCATTTGATGATGAAAATGCACGCCGTGGATACTGTTTATATAAAATGGGCTGCCGTGGCCCAGTCACGTATAACGCGTGTGCAATTATGAAATGGAACAACGGTGTGAGTTATCCAATCCAATCCGGTCACGGATGTATCGGCTGCAGCGAAAAAGATTTCTGGGATAATGGTCCATTCTATCAACATCTGGCGTCGTTCCCAGGATTTGGCATTGAAACGACTGCAGACGACATCGGCGTTGCCGTTGGCGCTGCTACTGCCGTGGGAATTGCTGCTCATGCGATTTCGACAAATATTAAAAAAGGAAAACTTATCAATGCTGAAATTGCTAGCAGCGAAGAAAAAGAGAATACTTCTAAAAAGGGAGGTGCATAATGTCTACGAGAATTGTTGTTGACCCAATTACGCGAATTGAAGGGCACCTTCGCATTGAAGCAGAGATTAAAGATGGGAAAATTGTCGATGCATACAGCGCCGGAACCATGGTGCGTGGAATAGAATTAATTCTGAAAGGACGCGACCCTCGTGATGCATGGGCGTTTACAGAACGTGTGTGCGGTGTGTGTACAACGGTTCATGCGTTGGCATCGGTTCGCGCAGTTGAGGATTCGTTGAAGATTGTCGTCCCTCCGAATGCAGAACTAATCCGTAATCTGATGTTTGCAGCATTGTATCTGCAGGATCACGTCGTTCATTTTTATCATTTGCATGCATTGGATTGGGTGGATGTGGTCAGCGCGTTAAAAGCCGATCCCAAAAAAACTTCGGAACTTGCACAGAGTATTTCCAATTGGCCGAAAAGTTCCCCGAAATATTTTGCCGACGTTCAAAAACGATTAACGGCATTTGTGGAAAGTGGTCAGTTAGGAATTTTTGCCAATGGGTATTGGGGGCACGGCGCGTATAAACTTCCCGCCGAGGCAAATCTGATGGGAACTGCACATTATCTTGAAGCATTGGAATGGCAAAAGGAAATTGTTAAAATTCACACGATTTTTGGTGGAAAAAACCCTCATCCGAACTACCTTGTCGGCGGAGTTCCATGTTCGGTGAATATTGAAGAAGCAAATTCAATCAATGCGGAGCGTTTGGCGTATGTCGGTACATTGTTAGATCAGGCGTTTGAATTTGTCAACCAAGTCTACATCCCGGATCTTCTCGCCGTTGCTTCATTTTACAAAGATTGGGGAGCGATTGGAGGCGGACTCTCGAATTATCTTGCGTATGGAGATCTTCCAATGAATGGGTACGGGGACATCTCTAAATTTAAACTTCCGCGCGGAGTGATTCTCAATAGAGATCTTTCAAAAGTTCATGAAGTTGATGGAAAGAATATCGACGAAATTCAGGAGTTCGTGAAACACTCCTGGTATGAATATGCCGGCGGCGATGAAGTAGCCAAACATCCCTGGGAAGGTGAAACAAAATTAAAATACACAGGACCAAAACCGCCGTATCAACATCTGAACGTTGAGGAGAAATATAGCTGGCTGAAAACTCCCCGATGGAAAGGTCATGCGATGGAAGTCGGACCGCTTTCCAGAATGTTGGTTGCATACGCTTCGGGACGACAAGAGGTTGTCGAAGAAATTAACGGCGTCTTGAAAGCATTGGATGTTCCCGTTGCCGCTTTGTTCTCCACGCTGGGTAGAACAGCTGCTCGCGGCGTTGAAACGAAATTGGTTGCAGTGTGGGCAAAAGAATTCTACCAACAGCTTCTTTTAAATATCAAAAACGGCGATACCCGTATGTTCGTAAAAGATAAATGGGAACC
The DNA here is from genome assembly GCA_023229405.1 of Bacteroidota bacterium. Lineage (GTDB taxonomy): Bacteria > Bacteroidota > Ignavibacteria > UBA10030 > UBA8401 > UBA8401. The sequence continues at coordinate 3,613 of JALNZH010000042.1, read as the reverse complement.
CTCGTCGTGGCCAAGCGAAGCGAAAGGTGTTGGACTGACGGAAGCTCCTCGTGGTGCACTTGCACATTGGATAGTGATTAAGGATCAGAAAATTGATAACTACCAATTAGTCGTTCCCACTACATGGAATGCATCTCCGCGCGATCCAAGCGGTCAGCGTTCCGCATTTGAAGCAGCGCTGATCGGTACACCGATTAAAAATCCTGATCAGCCGTTGGAAATACTGCGGACAATCCATTCATTCGATCCATGCCTGGCGTGTGCGGTTCATTTGTATGATGAAAAAGGCCGTTACGTTCATCAGATCAGTACATTGTAGGAGGTGAGAATGGAAAATATATTGATCCAACGAATATATGTCTGGCAATTGCCGGTGCGATTATACCACTGGGTGAATGCTATTGCCGTAGTGTTGCTTGCATGCACCGGATATCTTATCGGGCATCCGTTTGCAATTCAAAGCGGCACCGAAGCGTACGACAATTACTGGTTCGGCACCGTACGGTTCATACACTTTGTGTCGGCATTTTTCTTTTTCTTCAACTTTATCGGACGCATTTATTGGGGATTTGTCGGGAACAAACATTCCAGCTGGCGGAATTTTATTCCCACAACAAAAAAACAATTTAAGGAAATGAATGAGGTTCTGAAAGTAGATATCCTGCAGGCGAAAATACAGCCGCTGGAGTCGGTAGGTCATAACAGTCTTGCAGGACTGACCTATTTCGTTTCCTTTTTAGCGTTTTTATTCCAATGCGTCACCGGATTTGGGATGTATGCGGCAATGAGCACTTCTCTGCTGCCACAAATGTTTTCATGGATTGTTCCTTTGATGGGCGGTGATTTTGCTGTCCGGCAATGGCATCATATCATGATGTGGTTCTTTATTGTTTTTTCAATGATTCATGTCTATCTCGTTTTTTATCATGATTATGTCGAAGGGCGCGGTATCATTTCATCGATGGCCGGCGGATGGAAATTTATAGAAAAAGATACTCGTAAAAAATAATTCCTGTTTGTATTATTGATAGAATTATACGGCGGGCAGGAATATGCCCGCCATTTTTGTTTCAAAGTGATCTTAAATGTTAACGGTTGTTATTCTGAGCAAGCTCAAGAATTTTTTCACACCGCGCAGCGAAGAATCTTATCGTAGAATCAAATTCTTCATCCGCCTCGACGTGTTCAGAATGACAGTCTCATGATATTTTTAATCCACCTCCTACTCATTTATTAATGAAATCATCCGGTGTTCTCGTTTGGGCAATATTGCGGGCATTTATTACGCCGTTAGTATCCTCTGCTGCATTTGTTGTCGGGGTGACGCTGTTGTATATGCATACCGAGGGAGTATCGTGGATTGATGGTTTTTTTTGGATCACTCATCCGCATGCAATACCGGAAACAAGTAAAGGTGCTACAAAATTATTTGCTGTTGGTGTGTATGCAGGAGTTGTTCTTTTTCAGATATGGATTGTCGAACGTATCCTCGTCAGCATTTTTAATAAAGAAGCAAAAAAAATATGGAGCGCGCGTGTGAATGACTTGAAAATATCTCGATTGAAAAATCATTTTATTATTTGCGGATACGGACAAGTTGGAAGAACAGTAATAGACCAGCTGATCAAATCGAAATATCCGTTTGTGCTGATTGAAACAAATGAAGGACTTTGTTCGGAATTGACGAAAGAGGGAATTCTTGTTCTGAATGGGAGCGCGAAGCGCCGGGATCTTTTAATGACAGCGCGAATTCACAAAGCCCATTCATTATGTGTGCTGATTGATAATGATGCCGATAATCTGTACATCAGTATTACGGCGAAAGCGTTAAATCCGAAAGTAAAAATAATTTGCCGCGCTGGCCAGGTGCGTTATGCCGAAGCAATGAAAAATGCCGGTGTGGATTCGGTGGTCATTCCCGAGCATGAGGGAGGATTGATGGTGGCGAGACAGTTACAGGAATTTATGCCGGCCGAGAAAAAATTCCGATTAAATATTGAAACAGAAAAAAGCCCGCATATATAAAAGGAGCAGCATGAACTGTGCAAAACAGACATTGGTTCTCGGTGTTGGGAATGTTCTTTTGGGTGATGAGGGTGTCGGTGTACACGCTGTTGAACATTTGAAGCAATATATTCTGTCCGAAAATGTTACGCTTGTAGACGGCGGAACTGGCGGATTTCATCTTCTTTCATACTTCGAAGAATATTCCCCAATTATTCTGATTGATGCGACAATGGATGGGAGAGTTGACGGTACGGTGTGTTTGTTGAAACCGAAATTTGCTTCCGACTTTCCCAAGACACTCAGCGCTCACGATATCGGTTTGCGGGATTTGATTGAGACAGCATCATTGCTTTCAACAGTCCCGCCGGTTTTCCTGATTACCGTTTCCATCAATGCTGTTCAACCCATGTCTGTAGAGCTTTCACCGGCGGTGAAACTGGCACTCCCAAATGTGGTAACGACTGTCTTAAGTATTCTTAAGAATGAAAACCTAAATCCGACAAATACGCCTTATTTGCAGCAAAATTAGGCATAGCGATTGATAGTAGTATAGTAAAGAAACAATGACATGTTTGAAGTAATTCAAACCGGTACCCAGGAATGCTGATAGGTACACTATGACGAATGAACTTTCGTTTTTGTTAATAACAGCGGCTGCCGTTGGATTTTTGCATACCATCCTTGGCCCCGATCATTATGTCCCATTCATTGCAATGTCCCGCGCAGGGAACTGGACAAAATTCAAAACTACATGGGTGACAATGTTGTGCGGATTAGGTCATGTGGGAAGTACGATTACGCTAGGGTTTGTTGGAATTGCATTCGGATATACAGTTTTTCATTTAGAAGTGATTGAATCGTATCGTGGCGATATTGCGGGATGGTTATTGATTATTTTTGGTGTGGTGTATACGGGATGGGGAATTCGCCGCGCGTTTTTGAATAGACCGCATGCACATAAACATATTCACCACGACGGCATAATGGAAGTCCATGCGCATGACCATCACGGCACACATGACCATAATGAAACACAATCCACAATGCGTCTTTGGATTCTCTTTACAATTTTCGTTTTTGGTCCGTGTGAACCGTTAATTCCTATGCTGATGTACCCCGCAGCAAGAGGAAATTTAACCAATGTCGTGATTGTTTGTATTGCCTTTAGTATCGTAACTATTGGAACTATGCTTGGTATCGTGTTCAGTGCATTGTATGGACTATCGTTTGTTCCGATGAAACGAATGGAGCAATATAGTCATGCACTTGGTGGATTTGCGATTCTTTTGTGCGGCATCGCTGTTCAATTTTTAGGACTATAACATATACTGGTCAAGTTGTAATAAATATTTCCATACCCTTCACAAGGACCAGATAATTATATGCACGAACTTTCCGTTGCAGAAAATATTGTTGAGATCATTCAACAGCATGTTGAAAAAGAACGGTTGATTGATGTGAGATCGGTGCGTGTGAAAGTCGGTACATTTTCCGGAGTTGTCGCTGATTCGTTAGAATTTTCATACCAAGCAATTACAATGGCAACACCGCTTGAACGATCATTTCTTTCAATGGAACGAATTCCTTTTGTGGTTTTGTGTGAGGA
>JALNZH010000399.1 GCA_023229405.1 Bacteroidota bacterium | reverse complement strand
ATTGATCGTGTTCGATCCGTTGGCGGACGATGCCGGGAAGATTAAATTGATACTAAAAGATTTTATTCTCGGGTATGATGAAAATAATCAACCGTCCGAATTTACAACGCTCAATTTCTTTTTCGATCGAACGGCATTTGAAATAGGGACTGTTAACGGAAAAGATTCTGTGATGCGGCAAACAGTGAGCGCTCTTCCGGCGGATGCGATTCCCACGGGAGATGCGGCAATTGCCGTGCGGACTGTCAGTGTAACACCTCTGGAACAATTGATGGGCCCGCTGCAGAAATATTTTTCGGAAAATACAAATTTCAAAACAACACTGGTAAAGTCTGATCTGTCGGCTTCCAGCTTAAAAAAATCCAAAATATTACTGCTGTTGAATGGTGATGATCAGTTTACATTTTTGCCAGAACACGAAGCGGTGGTGGCAGAGTTCATCAAGTCCGGCGGCTTTATTGTTGCAGATGTGTTCGCGACAAACGAATCCAACAGAAACTGGAGTTATGTGAATAACTTCTTCGGCAATATCGTGGATGCGATGGGGGGGAAGCTGTCGATTTCTCGAGTACCGTCGGATCATATTCTGTATTCCGTATGGAAAAAATTCGAAGTTCTTCCCCCGGTGGATATCGATCTTTTTAATATGCAGCAGAAGGGTGATGTAGATTCGAAAGAACGGATGTTCGAATTTATGATGGGGTTGTATTACGAAAATAAACTGATTGGAATTCTTTCGAACCGCGGATATTCAATCAGTTGGGGGGAATTTTTCGCACCAGAATTCCGTCAGGGGAAAAATTATTCCCGGCAGCGTGAGTTGTTGAGTAACATTATCTACTATGCCACACAAATTCATAAAAATGAAAAGTAAAATCGTCGTTCTCGTTTTCTTGTTGCTCCTCTGCAGTCGTAGCCTGTACGGAAAAGACGGAGGAACGCCGGTATACCGTTTTGTATTCATTCCGGATTCTGTTCCGACAGCACAATCGGATTTTGGAGTTCCGCCCTCAGGGCTGTTTGACGGACGAAAGGGGACGGCTGCACTCTATTCGTTTTTTATTCCGGGTTCCGGACAGACGATGCTGGGAAGCCCGTATAAGGGATTTACTTTTACGTTCCTGGCATTCGGAAGCGCGCTGACGTCGTTAATATCCCATAATAATTTTGTGGCAAGCAATGAAAGACTGGACGCGCTGGAATTTCAATATAAAAATTCTACAACGTGGCAGGTCTCCAATTCGCTCTATTCATCCATGAATAGCGTTTATTCTAAATTGAACAATTATAAAAGGACCAGAAATACCTTTGCTGTTATCTCCGCAGTTGTGTGGACGTTAAATATTGCTGATGTCGTTTTAAACACCAATGATGAGGGAGAAACCGTCTTTTCATCGGTGACAATTGACCAATCATCGGTATTGATGGCAGGCGGTGCCATCGATCACCAACAGAGAATTCTTCTTTCCGTTCCTTTAGAGTGAAGCAATGAAGAAAAATGTGTACATTATTATAGCATTATTGAGCATAATTTTCAGCGTTGGGTGCGATGAAGAACGTGTGGTAACTGCAAATACACACGACGAACGAGTACCTGAAGTGACGGCATTGAGTGCATCCATTGATTCCAGCATATCTACCCCGTCAAAATTTATTCTTCGCTTGTTATGGGGATATGACACGCTGAGATATCCCATCGCCCCAAACATTAAAAATTGGGAAGTCTATCGGGTAGTCGCAAGCGATACGTTAACGTATAAATTCCAACTGCAGAAATTTGTTCAAATACCTTTCTACGCAGACTCCAGCATCTCCATCCAGCCGGCGGGAAGAGATTCAGTTGTTGTTTTGTATCGCATCATACCAATCGGAAATGTTGTCGAAAACATCCAGTTTACCGGTAAGCCCAGTGATATTCTTCGTGTTGTAATTCATAAAAAATAATTCACCATCACTATAAAGGAGAACCACCATGAAACAAATTTTTACCGCTGTTGCGCTTTGTTTCTTCATGGTCTACGGTGCGTCGGCCCAACAGATTTTGGACCCGGCAAACTATTTTACCGTAGATAACTTTCCGAATACCCCCTCGTCTGCCGCAAATGACGCGGATAGTTCTACATCCGTTTCGCCGGAGTATAATGAAGTTCGGGGATGGTATACGTCCGCTTCAGGATTATCGTGGGGAGGCGGTCACAGACAAAAATCTCGTCTTGGAGGTGCGAATGTTGTCGGTGCTTCGGCAACGTGGACTGGTACAATTGATTCCGGAAAAGATGGAACGTATTTAGTGTATAATTATGTTTTACAATCCGCCAATAGTGCATCGAACGTCTATTTTACACTGCGGCGTGAATTTGAAGCGACACCGGCAGATTCTATTCGCCACGATTTGAGAAGTTCAACATGGAACCAATTAGTAGGCGTCACGACCGGCTCTTGGGTGCCATTGATGATTAACAATTTGAATGCGGGAAAAGTTTTTGTGACGATGGGAGCCGATTCTGCTTCCGGGCCTGCGATTATGCGTGCCGATGCTGTCCGTTTCCTACGCAGTCAGGTGCTCGGTGCGGATCTTGAATTCGGGAAAAGAAACCGTAATAGTTTTGACTCGACTCGTATGCAAGAACTGTGGTTAGACAGTCCCCTTGGTTCCGTGACCTTCAAAGATCTTCCATTGTTCAATCTTGGGAAACAAGATCTTGTGGTGACGGATGTTCATGCAGTCATGTCTCCGA
>JALNZH010000398.1 GCA_023229405.1 Bacteroidota bacterium | reverse complement strand
GTTCTACGCCGGCGGATGGGAAATTTATTACAATACCACGGATTTAAAAGATACGTTCATGCCTCGCTATACGGAGCTGACAATTAAGAAAATGCAGCATGACGGAAAATCGCAGGAGGAGATCCAGAAAAAACGGGAAGAGATGAAAATGTTTGCCGAAATGTATAAGAATCCTCTCATCCGGTTTGGCATGACGCTGTTGGAGATTTTCCCGGTCGGATTAGTAATTACACTGGTGAGTGCTGGAATTTTGAGAAAGAAAGCAATCCTACCCGCATAGAGAAGATAGCGAGGATTGATTTATCAAGCCTTTGAGACTTGGCAAATCATAATATCATCAACTGTACTTTTTATCTCGTTCCCAAGCTCTGCTTAGGAACGTTTGTTTCATTGATTCCGATATGTTATTGCGAAACAAAGTTTCGCTAACGTTACGTTCCCAACAATAACGATGGGATCGAAATATATCATCTAGTGTACTTCTTCTTCATATCCTTCACGGAAGCCGCAATCAATTTCTTCAACACCTTCACATCAACATCGTCGAGGTTGTTGACGTACAGACATGAACCGGAACTGATCTTGAATTTACCTAACTTCTTCAGCAGCTTAGGGTAATTCTTTACACCAGGCATGATGTAGATTGAAATGTTCTGCTTCCGGGGTGAAAATCCTGTTAACGGCCAATCACCTTCCTGCGAGCTTCTTTCGGATTTGTAATGGAACGAACCGTAGCCGATCATGTTGTTGTTCCAGAGCGCCGGTTTTTCCTTTATCGCGCTGTCGAAGATTTTTTTCAATGCTATGCTGTCGTTTTTTTTCTTCTCCGGCTCGATACTTTTCAGGAAGGCATCGATATCTACCGCCGTCGCTTTTGTTTTTATTGTGCCCATGATGATTTTCCGTTTAAAAAATGTCTGTGCGTTTTTCTTTCAGCCAATGTAAATGTTGCGGTGAAAGAAAGCAAGAGAGGAGTGTGTTTGAGAATTGTAGGATAGGAAATAATGGAAGCCCGCCTGCCTTGCCGTCAGGCAGGCTTTCGTGGGCATGACATTGAAATTTAGTTTCCCGCCGGCTTCACGTTGTAATTCCGATTGAACACATTTTGTGGATCGTACTTCTTCTTGATTTTCGCGAGCCGCTCGTACGTCGCTACCGGATACGCTGCAGCAACATCCTTCGCTGTGGCCGTGCTGAAAAAATTGACGTACGATCCGGTTATGAACGGAAGCATCGTCTTCCACGACGCTGACACTCTGTCGATATCGCTTTGCGTAGCATTCATCGGAGCTAAACCGGCATACACAATCAGTATCTCGCTGTCGCGGTGAGCGAATGCCGTTGCTTCAGCCGGAACACGATTCATCGCACCTCCAATACTTCGTAACTGCAGCACGGGACTCCCCTCCTTGCAGCACGCACCGGCGATAATCTGCACAAGATCGTCACTAAACGACCGGACGAATCCGTTGTTGACAACGAATGTGACTCCCGCCGGCGGATGTGCTTCTTCCAGCACTTCGGCATACGGTTTTTCTTTGATTGTGTTTTGAAGCACGGTGCCAATCTTCAATAAGGGATCAATCGCCTTCTTTGCCGCTGAGTCATCGTTTCCTGCAAAGCAACACATCAGCATCACCATCGCAGGATTTCCCATCATCGGCGGAAAAGGGACCAGAGTAGTGGTAAGATCTTCGGAGGCGTTCCTCATACAATCGCGCCATTGTTTTATCAGATCAAACAAACCATCAGCACTGTAGATAATCATGCCGGCATGCACGGTCGTTGCCGGATTCGCTTTGAACTCAAAATGTGTTACAATCCCGAAATTTCCGCCGCCGCCTCGCAGTGCCCAGAACAGATCCTCGTTTTCACTTTTGCTTGCGCGAAGTATTCTGCCGTCCGCAGTGACGATCTCTGCGGCGACAAGTGCATCAATGGCAAGTCCATATTTTCGCACCATCCATCCGATTCCTCCGCCAAGCGTTAATCCTCCCACACCGACCGATACTGTGTCGCCGGACGAAATCGCGAGTCCATGTTCGCCCAGCGTCAACGCTACCGAACCCCAACGCGATCCTGCCCCAATGCGGACAAGTCGTTTTGTTTTATCCAACACTTCAATGGTATTAATCAGCGAAAGATCAATGACGACTCCACCGTTATTTGTTCCAAGTGCGGCACCACTATGCCCACCGCTACGAATCGAAATAACCGGCGAATGTTTTTGGGCGAAGAGGATTGCAAAGGATACATCGCCGCTGTGACGTGGTTGCAAAACTATCGCTGGCGATCCCTTAAAAATATAGGCTGTGCTGGCTTGCTCATATCGCGAATCGTCCGGTAGAATAATCTCACCGGAAAAGTCTTTGCGAAATGCCTCTATAGCGTGTTTGTCTATCATAATATTCTCTTCATCAATTCTTGTCGCTTAGCAATCCGAAATTGCACCTATCTTTTCGTGATAGTTATTTCTTTTTACTTTTACCTGTTTGATCGGATTGAATAAACGGTTTTAACAGGGCAAAAATTGCCATTGCGTGTCCGTGGCCAAGACCAAAATCTTTTTTTAACCATGCAACAATTTGTCCGGCTTTTGTCCCTGCTTTCAGAAGTCCATTCTTTGCAGCAATTTTCTTAAAATCGTCCGGTGATTTGCCTGTCTTTGTCTTAATATTGTCGATGTAAGCTTGAAAGGACATTTAAATTTTTTCCCTTTAATTGATCGACCTATTTTTCACTC
>JALNZH010000397.1 GCA_023229405.1 Bacteroidota bacterium | reverse complement strand
TGTTTGCATGTCCGGCACCAAACGTATCGTATTCACTCTCGTCGCGGCGTAAAAATCCGCTTAATCCGTTCAATTGCCGAATGGTGTGCAGTTTATCTTTACGCCCGGTAAGAATTTTATGCGGATATGCCTGATGACCGGTGTCCCAAACAAGTTTATCTTCAGGAGTATTAAAAACGTAATGCAGTGCAACGGTCAACTCTACCGCACCCAAACCGGCACCGAGATGTCCGCCTGTTTTCGATACCGAATCGACTAGAAATCCGCGTACTTCGGAACAGACGGTTCTGAGCGATGAAACGTCCAGTTTCCGAAGATCTTTCGGATCGTGAATGAACTGCAGGAATTTTGATTCTTCCGTATCCATTAAATTTTATTCTTCAAAGTCTGATAATTGTAGTTTTCCGTTAAGATCTTTCGTCAACTGCTTGATCTTCACTTCTGCTTTCCCCAATGTCTCCAAGCATTCTTTGGACAGCTGTATTCCCTCTTCATACATTTTTAACGAATCTTCCAATGCAACGTCTCCCTGTTCAAGGGCTTGAACGATTTTTTCGAGTTTACTGAGTGATTGTTCGAAGGTATGTTTGGTTTCTTTTTTTGACATTATTTCCGTTTTCCGGTTATTTCCGCATCTATTGAGCCGTCATGAAATTCGATTTCCACAGCACCGTTAGAAGCATCTTTTCTTTTTGAGACGATTCGATTGGATTGGCGCACGATGACATATCCCCGTTTCAACACTAATGTGGGATCGAGTGTTTTTATTCTGCTGTCCAATGAAGTTACTTGTTGTCTCAAAAGAACGTATTGATGAGTCAGATTCTGTTCGAGTCTGCGGTGTAAATCATCCACGTGCTGACTACGTTGGCGAAGCAAATCGTGCGGTTTATTGAACGAATAACTTTGCGTGAGATGTGCGATCGTCTGCTTGTAAGAATCAATGGAATTATTCATTGTACTGGTCATAGTATAACAAAAATTGCGTATAAGTTCAACGACCTCATTTTTATCTTTTACGACCAATTCTGCTGCTGCGGAGGGTGTTGGAGCACGCAGATCTGCAACAAAATCGCTGATGCTGAAATCCACTTCATGTCCAACAGCACTAATCACCGGGGTTTTTGAATGATAAACCGCACGAGCAACGACTTCTTCGTTAAAAGCCCACAGATCTTCCAGCGAACCTCCACCCCTCCCGATGATTATAACATCAACGAGTGAACGGTCGTTAATATCCCGAATTGCCTGGGCAATCTCTTCTGCCGCGCCTAACCCCTGTACTTTAACCGGTACGAGAATAATTTCAACGGAGGGAAAACGTCTTGAGATAACCGCAATCATGTCGCGAATTGCAGCTCCGGTCGGCGAAGTGACGATGCCGATCTTTTGCGGAAACTCAGGTAGCGGTTTTTTGTTATTGTCGTCGAACAAACCCTCGTTGAAGAGCTTTTGTTTTAACTGTTCAAACGCAATCTGAAGATCCCCTTTACCGAGCGGTTGAATGTGTGCACAGTCAATTTGATAATTGCCGCGCGGTTCATAGACGGTGATATTGCCTCGTACCATTACTTTCATACCGTCTGCGGGACGAAAACGCAACTGTGCCACCCTACTTCTCCACATCACAGCGGAGATCTGCGCCTGTTCATCCTTTAATGTAAAATAGAGATGTCCGGAGGTATGCAGTTTAAAGTTCGATATCTCCCCTTGAACCCAGAGATTCGCGAACCCTAGTTCCAGTACTCCTTTAATCTGGCGAGTTAATTCGCTCACCGATACAATTTTATTATCGCTCATAAAATGAATATACGTAATATTCTAAAGAGTGCGAATAAGAAAAACGTTCGTTATATTGAAAATAAAAACTATGAAGCTCGACGTTCTTGCAATTGGTGCACATCCTGATGACATTGAACTATCCTGTTCAGCAACTGTCGTAAAATTAATTAACCAAGGGAAATCAGTCGGTATTCTTGATCTTACCGACGGTGAATTAGGAACACGCGGAAGCCGTTCCATTCGATTGAAAGAAGCGACAGAGGCATCCAGTATTCTCGGAGTAACCAACCGCATTCGACTTGGACTGCATGACGGAAATATTGAAGTAACTCAAGTGAATATTAAAAAAGTAATACAGGTGATTCGGCACCACCAGCCTACAGTACTATTATTCCCTCATTGGTTGGAACGGCATCCCGATCACGAGCACGCACACCGGTTATGCCGTGAAGCCTGGTTTTACAGTGGACTGGAAAAGATCCCGACAACATACCGTGGAAAACGACAGCCACCGTTTCGTCCAAAAAAATATTTCCATTTTATGCAAAAATATGAATTTCACCCGACCTTTATTGTCGACGTTTCGGATGTGTACGCAATAAAACAACGGTCATTGGAAGCATTCTCTTCACAGTTTTATAATCCCAACAGTAAAGAGCGGGAAACAATTCTATCATCAAAATTGTTTTTAGAATCGATTTATGCAAGAGACAGGCACTTTGGAAGCCTGATGAATGTTGAATATGGAGAACCGTATTACAGTGTTGAGCCGCTCGGTTTCAACACATTCTTTGATATTATGATGTAGGAGTGTTTCTATGACCTGTCCACACTGTGGATCTCAACAATTAAGTAATGCTGTTGTTTGTCTGCAATGCGGTACTGTTCTTACAACAATTAAACAGACAACGCAGCAAAAAATAATTAAATCTGCTTCAGTCGTAATATTGATCAGCGTACTG
>JALNZH010000396.1 GCA_023229405.1 Bacteroidota bacterium | reverse complement strand
TTCCAACATGGAAAATGTTCCCGGCAATTCTTTCCGGAAACACCTGCGTCTTCAAACCGGCAACGGATACACCAAAGACAGCGGCGATGCTTGTTGAAATTATGATGGAAGCAGGACTTCCCGAAGGCGTCGTTAATATAGTGCACGGCGGCGGCGGTGAAGTCGGCAACGCAATCGTCTCTCATCCCGATGTCGATCTAATCTCTTTCACCGGTTCGACCGGAGTTGGGAAACAGATCTCGCGGGATGCATCCGATACACTTAAACGCGTATCTTTAGAACTCGGCGGGAAAAATGCACAAATCGTTCTTGCTGATGCCGATCTCGACCTTGCTCTTGAAGCTGTTCTTTGGGGAGCATTCGGAACTACCGGACAGCGCTGCACGGCAACGAGCCGTTTAATTTTAGAAGAGAATATCTACGATAAGTTTATGTCGATGCTGATCGACCGTACTAATAAACTAAAACTTGGCGACGGACTTCTTGCCGATTCACAGGTGGGGCCGTGTGTGAACGAAAGTCAGAGAAAAACCGTTCAGCAATATGTTGAGATCGGGAAGATGGAGGGAGCAAAATTGGTTGCCGGAGGAAATATTGCTACAGAAGGGACGCTAGCAAAAGGTTGGTTCCACCAGCCGACGATATTCGGGGATGTAACACCGGAAATGCGTCTTGCAAAAGAGGAAATTTTCGGACCGGTGTTGTCGGTAATCCGTGCAAAGGATTTCGAAGAATCGATTCGCATTCTCAACAATACGGAATACGGGCTCTCATCGTCTGTCTTCACCAATGATGTCAACAAAGCCTTTACTGCTATGCGTGACATTCAGTCCGGAATTACCTATATTAATGCAGCAACCATCGGTGCAGAAGCACATTTACCCTTTGGAGGTGTGAAAAAGACCGGGAACGGACATCGTGAAGGCGGATGGACAGTGTATGACTTTTATACCGAGTGGAAAGCAATCTATATTGACTACTCCGGGAAACTTCAGCGAGCACAGATCGATAATTATTAATTGAATTGTACTACAATCCCGCTGATGGAAATCCCATCGGCGGATTGTTATTCATAGACCAATGCATTTACGCAGAATAAAATTCAAATATTTGAAAGGAATCGATGGCCGTCCGTACATCGTTTCAATGTACGAGCATCAGGAATTTTACTGAGTTTCCGCATACTTTTTCTTCATCTATTTTATTTTCGACCCAAAAAGTATGAAAGGAGACATCAATGTCTGCAACTCACATCACTACAAAAAGCGCCAACGCTTCCACGAACGGTAAAACAACTTCGTTCACTCCTGTAACTATCGCCGCCACCGAAGTCCATAAAACCCTTTCAAAGCATATGCTGGCCGATGGGTTCGACATGGTGATCGACCTGAAAAAAAGCCAGGGGGCATATATATACGATTCCCGTTATGGGAAACGGTTTCTCGATTTTTTTTCTTTCTTTGGATCATCCGCGCTTGGTATGAACCATCCCAAACTGACCACCCCGGAGTTTCTGGAAAAGCTCGCCTATGTTGCCGTGAATAAACCGTCCAATTCGGATGTCTATTCTGTGGAAATGGCGGAGTTCGTAGAGACGTTCGGACAACTTGCGCAGCCGGAATATTTACCATACGCTTTTTTTATTGATGGCGGCGCTCTTGCCAACGAGAATGCGATGAAAACGGCATTCGATTGGAAAGTTCGGAAGAATTTTGCAAAAGGATATACAACGGAAAAAGGACGTCAGGTAATTCATTTCCGGCATTCCTTTCATGGACGTACCGGCTATACGATGTCTTTGACGAACACCGATCCGACCAAGACGAATTATTTCCCAAAATTTAAATGGCCTCGCGTGCACAATCCCTCAATCAAGTTTCCATTAAATGATGAGAACTTGAAGCAGGTGATGGAAGAAGAACAATTAGCACTGAAACAAATAAAAGAAGCAATCATCAATAATCCTGATGACATCGCGGCTCTTATTATGGAACCAATTCAGGCTGAAGGAGGAGACAATCATTTCCGGAAAGAGTTTTTTCAGGAATTGCGTACCATCTGCGACGAGAGCGATATTCTGCTGATCTTCGACGAAGTACAATCTGGTGTCGGACTGACTGGAAAAATGTGGGCACATGAATATTTCGTGAAACCCGATCTGATGTCCTTCGGAAAGAAAACGCACATTTGCGGATTTATGGCAAGCAAACGGATCGACGATATTCTGGATAATGTGTTTAAAAAAGCGAGTCGAATCAATTCCACCTTCGGCGGAAATTTGGTCGATATGGTTCGTGCAAAACGGATTTTTGAAGTGATTCATGAAGACGGTCTTGTCGAGAATGCACGAGTGCAGGGGGAATATCTGCTGAATCAATTAAACGGAATTGCGACAGAGTTTCCGACACTTACCTCGAATCCGCGCGGACGGGGATTGATGTGCGCGTTCGATCTCGACACTGCACAGAACCGCAATCAATTAATTGAAAAAGCGTATGAGGAGGGATTGGTGTTGATTGGATGCGGTGACCGTTCCATTCGGTTCCGGACGCCGTTGACAATTAAACAGGAAGAATTGAATGAAGGGCTCGGTATTATTACAACCGCTCTAAAAGAATTGAGCGTCGGCGAGTTGTGATCACTAAAATCCATCCGAAGGCTGAAGTCTTTAGATGGATTCCTCATTATGGAAACCTCTGAAGAACATAATACCAATCCTCTCGCATTAAATATGCAGGCCGTACGGCGGATG